>NZ_JCALCO010000006.1:0-229452 GCF_059812385.1 Mycobacterium sp. NGS58
GTCGTCGGGTAGCGTCGGGCCCGTGACCGAGACGCCGCGCGACTTCGACATTGTGCTCTATGGGGCGACCGGCTTCGTGGGAAAGCTCACCGCCGAATATCTGGCCAGCTCGGCGCCGGACCAGCGGATTGCGCTGGCCGGCAGATCGGCCGACCGGTTGCGGGCCGTCCGCGACACGCTCGGCGGTGCCGCGCAGTCATGGCCCATTCTGAACGCCGACGCTTCGTCGCCCTCGACGCTCAATGAGATGGCGGCCCGTACCCAGGTCGTCATCACCACGGTCGGGCCCTACACCCGCTACGGGCTGCCGCTGGTGGCCGCCTGCGCCGCCGCGGGCACCGACTACGCCGATCTGACCGGCGAGGCGATGTTCGTCCGCGAAAGTATCGACCTCTACCACAAGCAGGCCGCGGACACCGGCGCCCGCATCGTGCATGCCTGCGGATTCGACTCTGTCCCTTCGGACCTCAGCGTGTATGCGCTCTACCGGGCGGCGCGCGACGACGGCGCCGGCGAACTCGGCGACACCGACCTGGTGGTGCGGTCCTTCTCCGGCGGCGTGTCCGGGGGAACCGTCGCGTCGATGTTGGAAGTGCTCGATACCGCCTCGCGCGATGCGGACGCCCGCCGCCAGCTCGCCGACCCGTACACGTTGACCACCGATCGCGGCGCGGAACCCGAAATAGGCCCCCAGCCCGATTTGCCGTGGCGTCGTGGTCGCCGGATCGCGCCCGAGCTGACCGGGTTGTGGACGTCGGGCTTTTTGATGGCGCCCTATAACACCCGAATCGTGCGGCGCAGCAACGCATTGCTGGACTGGGCCTACGGACGCCAGTTGCGTTACACCGAAAGCATGAGCCTGGGCTCGTCGCCGCTGGCTCCGGTGGCCTCCGCCGTGGTGGGCGGGGTCGGCGCGGCTACCTTCGGATTGGGCAGCCGGTATTTCCGTTTCCTGCCACGCAAGCTGGTAGAACGCATTGTGCCCAAGCCCGGAACCGGCCCGAGTGAGGCCGCCCGGGAACGCGGCTACTACCGGATCGAGACCTTCACCACTACGACTACCGGCGCGCGTTACGTGGCGCGCATGGAGCAGCGCGGCGACCCGGGCTATAAGGCGACGTCGGTGCTGTTGGGGGAGTGCGGCCTCGCTCTGGCGTTGGACCGCGACAAGCTCCCGGATCTGCATGGCGTTCTCACTCCCGCGGCCGCGATGGGCGACGCACTGCTGGACCGATTCCCCGCCGCGGGTGTGACATTGGAGGTCGACCGGCTGGGTCAGTGACCCGGCTCACGCATTCGGGCGCTTACATGCGAGCAAACACCGCTCCCTAGAATTGACGGGTGACCGCCAGCCGCAGCCCCGCCACCGACCTGCCCAAGTCGTGGGAGCCGGCTGCGGCCGAAAGCGCGATCTACCAGAAGTGGGTGGACGCGGGGTACTTCGTGGCGGACCCGAACAGCGCCAAGCCCGGGTATTCGATTGTGCTGCCGCCTCCGAACGTGACCGGCAGCCTGCACATGGGCCATGCACTCGAACACACCATGATGGACGCCCTGACCCGCCGCAAGCGGATGCAGGGTTATGAGGTGCTGTGGCAGCCGGGCATGGACCACGCGGGCATCGCGACGCAGAGCGTGGTGGAAAAGCAGCTCGCCGTCGACGGCAAGACCAAGGAGGACTTCGGCCGAGAGCTGTTCATCGAGAAGGTCTGGGACTGGAAGCGGGAGTCCGGCGGCGCCATCGGCGCCCAGATGCGCCGCCTCGGCGACGGCGTGGACTGGAGTCGCGAACGCTTCACCATGGACGAGGGTCTGTCGCGGGCGGTCCGGGCGATATTCAAGCGCCTCTATGACGCCGGGCTGATCTATCGGGCCGAGCGCCTGGTCAACTGGTCGCCGGTGCTGCAGACAGCGATCTCGGATATCGAGGTCGACTATCAAGAAGTCGAAGGCGAGCTGGTGTCGTTCCGGTATGGGGCGATGGACGACTCGCAGCCACACATCGTGGTGGCCACCACCCGGATGGAAACGATGCTCGGTGACACTGCGATCGCCGTGCATCCAGACGACGAGCGGTACCGACACCTGGTCGGTACCAGCCTGCCGCACCCATTCGTGGATCGTCAGCTCGTCGTGGTCGCAGACGAGCATGTGGATCCCGAATTCGGCACCGGCGCAGTCAAAGTCACGCCTGCGCACGACCCGAATGACTTCGAGATCGGCCTGCGGCATCAGCTGCCGATGGTTTCAATCATGGATACCAAGGGCCGAATCAGCGACACGGGCACGCAATTCGACGGCATGGACCGCTTTGCGGCCAGGGTCGCGGTGCGCGAGGCGCTGGCAAGCCAGGGCCGGATCGTCGAGGAGAAGCGGCCGTACCTACACAGTGTCGGACACTCCGAGCGCAGCGGCGAGCCGATCGAACCACGCCTGTCCCTGCAGTGGTGGGTCCGTGTGGAATCGCTTGCCAAGGCCGCCGGCGACGCGGTGCGTAACGGGGACACCGTGATTCACCCGACCAGCCTGGAACCGCGATGGTTCGGCTGGGTCGACGACATGCACGACTGGTGCATCTCGCGCCAGCTGTGGTGGGGCCACCGCATCCCGATCTGGTACGGCCCCAACGGCGAACAGTGCTGTGTTGGGCCCGACGAAACGCCACCGGAAGGGTGGGAGCAGGACCCCGATGTGTTGGACACCTGGTTCTCCTCGGGCCTGTGGCCGTTCTCCACGCTGGGCTGGCCGGAAAGGACTCCGGAACTCGAAAAGTTCTATCCGACAAGCGTTCTGGTCACCGGTTACGACATCCTGTTTTTCTGGGTGGCCAGGATGATGATGTTCGGCACCTTTGTCGGTGACGACGAGGCCATCACGCTGGACGGTCGTCGCGGTCCGCAGGTGCCGTTCACCGACGTCTTCCTGCACGGGCTGATCCGCGACGAGTCCGGCCGCAAGATGAGCAAGTCCAAGGGCAACGTCATCGACCCGCTGGATTGGGTGGAGATTTTCGGGGCCGACGCTCTGCGGTTCACCCTGGCCCGTGGTGCCAGTCCCGGCGGCGACCTGGCCATCGGTGAGGACCACGTCCGGGCGTCGCGCAACTTCTGTACCAAGCTGTTCAATGCCACCCGCTACGCGCTGCTCAACGGTGCGAAGCTGGCCCCGCTGCCCGCGCCGGCCGAGCTCACCGATGCCGATCGATGGATTCTCGGGCGACTGGAAGAGGTTCGCGCGGAAGTTGATTCGGCGTTCGACAGCTACGAGTTCAGTCGCGCTTGCGAGGCGCTCTATCACTTCGCGTGGGACGAATTCTGTGACTGGTACGTCGAATTGGCCAAGACGCAACTGGCCGAAGGGATCATGCACACGACGGCCGTGCTGGCGGCGACACTGGACACCCTGCTGAGGTTGCTGCACCCGGTCATCCCGTTCATCACCGAGGCCCTGTGGCAGGCGCTGACGGGCGACGACGCCCAACACGAGTCGCTGGTGATTGCCGATTGGCCGCAGACCTCCGGTATCAGACTGGATCAGGTTGCCGCACAGCGGATTACAGACATGCAGAAGCTGGTGACCGAGGTGCGGCGGTTCCGTAGCGATCAAGGCCTGGCGGACCGCCAGAAGGTACCGGCCCGGCTGACCGGTGTCGACGAATCGGATCTGGGCGCCCAGGTGAGCGCGGTGACGTCGCTGGCGTGGCTGACCGCCGCCGGCCCGGAATTTCGCGCATCGGCGTCGGTCGAAGTGCGGCTCAGCGGTGGCACCGTCGTCGTCGAGCTCGACACCTCGGGCACCATCGATGTCGGCGCCGAACGTCGCCGGCTGGAAAAGGATCTGGCCGCCGCGCAGAAGGAATTAGCCTCCACCGCAGCCAAATTGGGCAACGCGGACTTTTTGGCCAAAGCGCCGGAACAGGTCGTCACCAAGATCCGGGACCGCCAGCGCCTGGCCCAGGAGGAAACCGAGCGGATCAACGCGCGGCTAGTCGGACTGCAATGAGTGTCCGATGACTGAGCCGCCCGAGTGGCCGCAGGACCCCGACTGGCCGCGAGACGAGGTTCGCGACGAGATCCCGGACCCGGCCCCCACGCCGGATGAGATCGCATCCATGCTGCAGGTCGAGCACCTGCTGGACCAGCGCTGGCCGGAGACCAAGATCGAGCCGAGCCTGACCCGGATCAGCGCGCTGCTGGACCTGCTGGGCTCACCGCAACTGGCCTACCCGTCCATCCATGTCGCGGGCACCAACGGCAAGACTTCGGTGGCACGGATGATCGACGCACTGATCACCGCGCTGCACCGGCGCACCGGGCGCACCACCAGCCCGCACCTGCAATCGGCGGTCGAACGCATCTCCATCGATTCCAAGCCGATCACCCCCGCGCGGTACGTCGCGACGTATCGCGAGATCGAGCCGTTCGTGCAGATGGTCGACGCGCAGTCGCAGGCGGACGGCGGCCCCGCGATGAGCAAGTTCGAGGTGCTGACCGCGATGGCGTTCGCAGCATTCGCGGACGCCCCCGTCGACGTCGCCGTCGTCGAGGTGGGAATGGGGGGACGCTGGGACGCCACCAACGTGATCAACGCCCCGGTAGCGGTCATCACCCCCATCTCCATCGACCATGTCGAATACCTGGGTGACGATCTCGCCGGCATCGCTGGGGAAAAGGCCGGCATCATCTTGCACGCGCCCGAGGGCGCGCCCGATACCGTCGCGGTCATCGGGCGTCAGGCTCCCGAGGCGATGGAAGTGCTGCTGGCCCAAACGGTCCAAGCCGACGCCGCGGTGGCCCGCGAGGATTCGGAGTTCGCCGTCCTGGGCCGCCAGGTCGCGATCGGCGGGCAGGTGCTGCAGCTACAGGGTCTGGGCGGGGTGTATTCCGATGTCTACCTGCCGCTGCACGGCGAACATCAGGCGCACAACGCCGTGGTGGCGCTCGCGGCGGTTGAGGCGTTCTTCGGTGCCGGCGCGCAGCGTCAGCTCGACGTCGAAGCGGTGCGTGCCGGTTTCGCCGGCGTCGCCAGTCCCGGCCGGCTCGAGCGGATGCGCAGCGCACCCACGGTGTTCATCGACGCCGCGCACAATCCGGCCGGCGCGGGGGCGCTGGCACAGACTCTGGCCGGTGAATTCGACTTCCGCTATCTCGTCGGAGTGCTCAGCGTGCTCGCGGACAAGGACGTGGACGGGATCCTGGCCGCCCTGCAGCCGGTGTTCGATGCGGTCGTGGTGACCCACAATGGATCCCCGCGGGCAGTCGACGTCGAGTCGCTGGCCTTGGCGGCCCGCGAGCGGTTCGGGCCCGACCGGGTCAGCACCGCCGAAAACCTGCGCGACGCCATCGACGTCGCGACGGCGCTGGTGGACGACGCCGCGGCGGGCGGGCCAGCCGAAGCCTTCTCCGGCACCGGCATCGTCATCACCGGCTCGGTGGTCACCGCCGGGGCGGCGCGCACCCTGTTCGGTCGTGATCCGCAATGACCGACGTGCCCGGCAACCCCGAGGAGGAGCAGGCCCCGGCGCCACCGGCGGACCCGTGGCGGAGCTTCGGCGCGGTGATGGCCTTGACCCTCTTTCTGGAAGCGATCGTGGTGCTGCTCGCGATCCCGGTGGTCGGTGCGGTCGGCGGCGGTCTGACGACGGCGTCGCTGGTCTACCTGATCGGGCTGGCCGGATTGCTGATCCTGATGGCCGGCGTGCAGCGCAAGCCCTGGGCGATCTGGGCCAACCTCGGCGTGCAGGTGATCCTGCTGGCCGGCTTCGCGGTCTATCCGGGCGTCGGTTTCATCGGGGTGCTCTTCACCGGGCTGTGGGGGTTGATCGCGTACTTCCGGGCCGAGGTCCGGCGCAGGCAGGGGTAGGCCCGCGGTTGGGCGGCCTGAGCAGGCCCCTTGCGGTCACCCGACCCCGCGCCGGCCGATTATGTACGCTGTCCGCCGTGACCGAACGGACATTGGTACTGATCAAGCCCGACGCCGTGCAGCGCCAGCTGGTGGGGGAGATCATCGGCCGCATCGAGCGCAAGGGCCTCTCCATCGCGGCGCTGGAGTTCCGGCCCGTCGGCCGCGACCTCGCCGCCCAGCACTACGCGGAACACGACGGCAAGCCCTTCTTCGAGTCGCTGCTGGAGTTCATCACGTCGGGACCGGTGGTGGCAGCCATCGTGGAGGGGCCGCGGGCGATCGCCGCATTCCGGCAGCTCGCGGGCGGTACCGATCCGGTCGAGAAGGCGATCCCCGGCACGATCCGCGGCGATTTCGGGCTCGAAACGCAGTTCAACCTCGTGCACGGGTCGGATTCGGTCGAGTCCGCAAAGCGCGAAATCGCGCTGTGGTTTCCCAAGGCGTAGACCTGCGACGATGGTGATCGCGGCGCGGTCCTGCGCAACTTCGCCGAAGCGGCTGCATCATGTGTGGCTGGGGCGGCGACGTGATGTGGGATACTGGTCTCGGGTGAACGTCGCCGGACCGGCGTCAGACACCCGAATGAAGACTTAGACAAGCGCGATCATAGCCCTGTCGCCTTGGTTCGCTGCATGTCAGGCCGTCATTCAGCACGGCGCCGAGTAGGTCTGCGATCCTGGACCGCTCGGGGCGAGACCATCACAAGCCCGGGAGAAGTGACCCGGGTCCATAGCGAAGCCCTCGCGTGGCCGCGTCGCAATAGACGCGCCCGGGGGCTTGAGGAGAATACGTGGTAGACGGTGCACCGACTGCAGACCCATCAGAAGAATCGACTCGGCCCGAGGAACTGCCGGACCGCCTGAGAGTTCATTCGCTGGCCCGCACGCTGGGAACCACCAGCAAGCGGGTGCTGGACGCGCTGAGCGAACTGGACGGGCGAGTCCGCAGCGCACACTCCACCGTGGACCGCGACGACGCGGTCCGGGTACGGGACCTGCTGGCTTCCGCGCAGTCCCCTGCCACCGGAGAGGACGGGGTCGACTCGCCGGCGACCGAGGCGAGCGCCGGCGACGAGCCCGAATCCCGGCTGCTGCTCGGGAGCCCGGACACGGCCGCCGAGCGGCCGCATTACATGCCGCTGTTCGTCGCGCCGCAGCCGATCGATGCCAGCGAGGAAGACGCCGGCACCGACGACACCTCGGACTCCGACGATTCCGACAGCGACGACGACGAGCAGGCCGATCGGCCGTCGAACCGGCGGCGGCGTCGCGGCCGTCGTGGTCGCGGCCGCGGGCGCGGTGAGCAGGGCGGATCCGACGGCCAGGGCGACGACGGCGACGACGACGAGGGGCAACCGCGGGGCAAGAAGGGCGGTCAAGCGGACTCCGCCGACTCCGAGGACTCCGACGGTCAGGATTCCGACGACTCCGATGATTCCGACGACTCGGACAACGGTGACGACGGTTCGGCAGACGGCGGCAATCGCCGGCGCCGTCGCCGCCGGAGGCGCAAATCCGGATCGGGCGACGACAACGACGAGGGGTCATCGCCGGATGACCCGCCGAACACCGTGGTGCACGAGCGGTCGCCCCGCAACGGCAAGGGTGGCGGCGACGATTCCGCCGGCTCGAACAACGAGATCAAGGGCATCAACGGCTCCACTCGGTTGGAGGCCAAACGGCAGCGCCGCCGGGACGGCCGCGATGCCGGCCGGCGCCGCCCTCCGGTGCTGACCGAGGCCGAATTCCTGGCCCGCCGCGAGGCCGTCGAGCGGATGATGGTCGTGCGCGACCGGATCCGCACGGAGCAGCCGCATCAGGGGTCGCGCTACACGCAGATCGCGGTGCTCGAGGACGGCATCGTCGTCGAGCACTTCGTCACATCGGCCGCGTCGGCCTCGCTGGTGGGCAACATCTACCTGGGCATCGTGCAGAACGTGCTGCCGTCGATGGAGGCGGCGTTCGTCGACATCGGCCGCGGCCGCAACGGTGTGCTCTACGCCGGCGAGGTCAACTGGGAGGCCGCCGGGCTCGGCGGCTCGGACCGCAAGATCGAACAGGCGCTCAAACCCGGCGACTATGTCGTCGTCCAGGTCAGCAAAGACCCGGTCGGGCACAAGGGCGCGCGGCTCACCACGCAGGTGTCGCTGGCGGGCCGCTACCTGGTCTATGTGCCGGGGGCATCGTCGACCGGGATCAGCCGCAAGCTGCCCGACACCGAACGCCAGCGCCTCAAGGAGATCCTGCGTGAGGTGGTGCCTTCGGACGCCGGGGTGATCATCCGGACCGCGTCCGAGGGCGTCAAAGAGGAGGACATCCGCAGCGACGTCACCCGCCTGCAGGAGCGCTGGAGACAGATCGAGGGCAAGGCGATCGAGATCAAGGAGAAGGCCGCCGGCGCCGCGGTGGCCCTCTACGAAGAGCCCGACGTGCTGGTCAAGGTCATCCGCGACCTGTTCAACGAGGATTTCGCCGGCCTCATCGTCTCCGGTGACGAGGCCTGGACCACCATCAACGAATACGTGAATTCCGTTGCCCCCGACCTGGTCTCGAAGCTGACGAAGTACGAGGCGCCCGCCGGTCCGGACGGGCAGGCCGGGCCGGACGTGTTCGCGGTGCATCGGATCGATGAGCAGCTCGCCAAGGCGATGGAGCGCAAGGTATGGCTGCCGTCTGGCGGCACCCTGGTGATCGACCGGACCGAGGCCATGACGGTGGTCGACGTCAACACCGGCAAGTTCACCGGGTCCGGGGGAAACCTCGAGCAGACGGTCACCAAGAACAACCTGGAGGCGGCCGAGGAGATCGTGCGCCAGCTGCGGCTGCGCGACATCGGCGGCATTGTGGTCATCGACTTCATCGACATGGTGCTGGAGTCGAACCGCGATCTGGTGCTGCGGCGGCTGACCGAGGCGCTCGCCCGCGACCGCACGCGTCATCAGGTGTCCGAGGTGACGTCGCTCGGTTTGGTTCAGCTGACCCGCAAGCGGTTGGGTACCGGCCTGATCGAGGCCTTCTCGACGTCGTGTTCGAACTGCGGTGGGCGCGGAATCCTGCTGCACACCGACCCGGTGGATTCGGCGTCGTCGAACGGGCGCAAGTCGGAATCCGGTGGTGGTGGGCGCCGGGGCAGGCGCAAGAAGAACAAGGCCGAAGAGCAGGTGGTGGCCAAAGTGCCGGCCCACGCTCCCGGCGAGCATCCGATGTTCAAGGCGATGGCCGCCGGCTCCTCCGCGCAGTCCGAGGACGACGAATCCGATGAGGTCAGCGACGACACCACCGACGAGCTCGACCAGGAGAAGGCGGGTCGCGCCGGCGACGTCGCCGACGCCGAGGACTTCGACGACGCCGACGACGAGGACTCGGACGACGATTCGGACGATGACGACGACTCCGACGATGACGACGACTCGGACGATGACGACGATCTGGACGACGATGACGAGGACATCGACGACGAAGAGGACCTCGGCGACGATGACGAGGATCTCGAGCTCGACGACGACGATCTGGACACCGAGGACGACGATTCGGACGACAATGGGCAGGGCCCCGCTGGGGCGGTGGGGGCCGTCGCGGGTCGCCCCCGGCGCAGACGCGCTGCGGGGAGGCCGGCCGGACCGCCGATCCACGCGGACTGAGCCTGCTGACGCCCAAGGCGCGGGTCGTGTCCGGTTTGACCCTGTAGCCGCTGGTCACGTACCCTTGGACAGTTGTCGTCAGGCCGGGCGAGGAAAACTTCGGCCGGCGGCAGCGGGACTCCCGGGGAATCGGCCAGGCCCGCAACCCAGACCCACCACGTGCACCGCGGTTGGTTCGCGCGCGACGCGCAGAGCAGCGGTTGGAAGAAGGAGCAGGAGCGACGATGGCGACCTACGCAATCGTGAAGACGGGCGGCAAGCAGTACAAGGTCGCCGTCGGGGACGTGGTTAAGGTCGAGAAGCTCGAATCCGAGCCCGGCTCGAATGTGTCGCTGCCGGTGGCCCTGGTCGTGGACGGCGCTAAGGTGACCACCGATGCGGCCGCGCTGGCCAAGGTCGCGGTGACCGGCGAGGTGCTCGAGCACACCAAGGGCCCCAAGATCCGTATCCACAAGTTCAGGAACAAGACCGGCTACCACAAGCGTCAGGGTCACCGTCAGCAGCTGACGGTCCTGAAGGTCACCGGAATCAAGTAGCGAAGGCGACACAACATGGCACACAAGAAGGGCGCTTCCAGCTCGCGCAACGGTCGCGATTCCGCCGCACAGCGGCTGGGCGTGAAGCGATTCGGCGGCCAGGTCGTCAAGGCCGGCGAAATCATCGTTCGGCAGCGCGGCACCAAGTTCCACCCGGGCGTGGGTGTCGGGCGCGGCGGGGACGACACCTTGTTCGCCAAGGAGGCCGGCGCCGTCGAGTTCGGCATCAAGCGCGGCCGCAAGACCGTCAACATCGTGGCGGCCGGGCAAGCCACCGACTGACCCGTGTTTCCGGGCCCAGCCCGGTGATTTCGGCGCCCGGTGGTAGGTGAGAGGATCCACGATGCCTCGGTTCGTCGACCGCGTCGTCATCCATGCGCGCGCCGGTGCCGGGGGTAACGGCTGCGCCTCGGTCCATCGCGAGAAGTTCAAACCGCTCGGCGGCCCCGACGGTGGTAACGGCGGCCGCGGCGGCAGCATTGTCTTCGTCGTCGATCCGCAGGTGCACACCCTGCTCGACTTCCATTTCCATCCGCACGTCACCGCGCCCTCGGGTAAGCAGGGGATGGGCAACAACCGTGACGGCGCCGCGGGCGCCGACCTGGAAGTCAAAGTCCCCGACGGCACCGTCGTTGTCGATGAGAACGGTCGGCTGCTGGCCGACCTGGTTGGCGCGGGCACTCGCTTTGAAGCCGCCGCGGGTGGTCGCGGCGGGCTGGGCAATGCCGCTCTCGCGTCGCGTGCTCGTAAGGCTCCCGGTTTTGCGCTGCTGGGCGAGCAGGGCCAAGCACGCGACCTGACCCTGGAACTCAAGACCGTCGCCGACGTCGGCTTGATCGGCTTCCCGTCGGCCGGCAAATCGTCGCTGGTGTCGACGATCTCGGCGGCCAAGCCCAAGATCGCCGACTACCCGTTCACCACGCTGGTGCCCAACCTCGGTGTGGTGTCGGCGGGCGAGCACACCTTCACCGTCGCCGACGTGCCCGGCCTGATCCCGGGTGCATCCCAGGGCCGCGGCCTGGGGCTGGACTTCCTGCGGCACATCGAGCGATGCGCGGTGCTGGTGCACGTCGTCGACTGCGCCACCGCGGAGCCCGGCCGCGATCCGATCTCCGACATCGACGCGTTGGAGGCCGAACTGGCCGCGTACACGCCCACCCTGCAGGGCGATGCGACGCTGGATGATCTCACCGAGCGGCCCCGCGCGGTGGTACTCAACAAGATCGACGTCCCCGAGGCGCGCGAGCTTGCCGAGTTCGTCCGCGACGAGATCGCCCAGCGTGGCTGGCCGGTGTTCCTGGTCTCGACGGTCGCGCGAGAAGGTCTGCAGCCGTTGATCTTTGGGTTGTGGAAAGTGATCTCGGAATACAGGGCCGCACAGCCGGCAATCGTGCCGCGCCGTCCGGTGATTCGTCCGGTACCCGTTGATGACAGCGGTTTCAGCGTTGAGCCCGATCCGGGGCAGTCGGGCGCCTTCGTGGTCAGCGGCGCGCGTCCCGAGCGGTGGATCCGACAGACCAACTTCGACAACGACGAGGCCGTGGGCTATCTGGCCGACCGGCTGGCGCGCCTCGGTGTCGAAGAGGAGTTGCTGCGGCTGGGCGCTCGACCGGGTTGCGAGGTGACCATCGGGGACATGACGTTCGATTGGGAGCCGCAAACGCCTGCCGGACAACAGGTTGCAATGAAGGGCCCGATGTCCGGGAGAGGAACCGACGCGCGATTGGAGCGCACCGAGCGCGTCGGCGCCGCCGAACGCAAGGCCGCCCGGCGCCAGCGCCGCGAACGCGGTGAGGAGTCGTGAGCGAGCACCGCGACGTCATCCGCAACGCTCGCAGCCTGGTGGTCAAGGTGGGGACCAACGCGCTGACCACGCCGGTGGGGGTGTTCGACGCCGGCCGGCTGGCCGGGCTCGCCGACGCGATCGAGGCGCGGATGAAGGCGGGTACCGACGTGGTCATCGTGTCGTCGGGAGCCATCGCCGCCGGCATCGAACCGCTCGGATTGTCCCGCCGTCCACGAGATCTGGCGACAAAGCAGGCCGCCGCCAGCGTCGGGCAGGTGGCGCTGGTGAATTCGTGGAGCGCCGCTTTCGCCCGCTACGGCCGAACGGTCGGGCAGGTGCTGCTGAGCGCGCACGATATCTCGATGCGGGCCCAGCACACCAACGCCCAGCGCACGCTCGATCGGCTGCGCGCACTGCATGCGGTGGCGATCGTCAACGAGAACGACACGGTGGCCACCAACGAGATCCGGTTCGGCGACAACGACCGGCTTTCGGCGCTGGTGGCCCACCTGGTCGGCGCCGAGGCGTTGGTGTTGCTGTCCGACATCGATGGGCTCTACGACTCGGATCCGCGCAAGACCGAGGGCGCGAGGTTCATCCCGGAGGTGTCGGGCTCAGCGGATCTGATCGGTGTAATCGCCGGTCCCGGAAGCGATTTGGGTACCGGCGGGATGACGTCGAAGATGTCCTCGGCGCTGCTGGCCGCCGACGCCGGCGTGCCGGTGCTGCTGGCGGCCGCCTCGGATGCCGCGACAGCGCTCACCGCCGCATCGGTCGGCACGGTGTTCGCCGCACGTCCGGTGCGGATGTCCGCACGTCGGTTCTGGGTGCGTTACGCCGCCGAGGCGGCCGGCGCGCTGACGCTTGACGAGGGTGCCGTGCGCGCGGTGGTGCGGCAGCGTCGCTCGCTGCTGCCCGCCGGGATCACCGCGGTGGCCGGGCGGTTCTACGCCGGCGACGTCGTCGAGTTGCGCGACCCGGACGCGGTGATGGTGGCCCGTGGCGTGGTCGCCTACGACGCGACGGAACTGACTGCCATGATGGGCCGCTCGACCTCCGAATTGCCCGGCGAGCTGCGCAGGCCGGCGGTGCACGCCGACGACCTGGTGGCGGTGTAAGAGGCGCTTCGGCGCGGTGCTGCACGGGTGATGCAGGGTCTGCTGACCATGACGACCCTCACGAACGTGATAGCAATCGCGAACTCGCCTTGTGCAGGGCCAGCGAGTCCGGCCGCGTCAGCGCTCCGAGGCGGGCTTGAGATACAGTGCACCCCAGGCAATCTCGGCCAGGGTGGCGGCCAGCTCGGCGTCGTAGTCGGGTGGCTTGGTCGGCAGGTTTTGCTGACAGGCTCTTTCGACCATCCAGGTCAGCGCGCTGGCGGTGGTCGGCGGGGCCAGCTCCGGGCGGATCGAGCCGTCGGCCTGGCCGGCCTCTATGACGTGGGTGAACTGCTCGGAGATGCCGGTCAGCAGTTCGCGATAGGTTTGCCCCGTCAGCGGGTCATAGGCGGCCATTTCGTTGAGTGCGACCAGCACCGCCTGATGGCGCCGGTAGGTGGCGATGATGCGGCTCATCGCCACTCGCACGTCGTCCGGGTCATGCCGGCCGGCCACGCTCCACCAGCTTCGCGCGCTGTCGGTCAGGTCACCGAAAACCTGGCCCGCGAGCCGTCGCAACAGATGACCCTTGTCCTCGAAGTAGATGTAGAAGCTGGCCCGGGAGATGCCGGCCTCGCCGGAGAGCCGATCCACGCTCAGTTCGGTGAAGCTCGCGCCATCGCGCATCAGCCGCTCGGTGGCGTCGAGCAGTCGGCGCTCCATTTGCTCGCGCCGCTGCTCGCGCCCCAGGCTTCGGTGGCCCGGCGGCTTGCGGGTGAGCGACGGCATTCGACGAGCATAAACGAAGAATCGACATATTGACTAGACACAGTGTCTAGGCATATTGTCGCGGAGTCTGTGACCGGTGTCATAAGGGAGGATCACCATGGCCGTAATGACAGGGAAGTCTGGGACCGACAAGTCCGGTCGTGCCTATGACGAGATCGATCTGTCCTCGCGGGCGTTCTGGTCCACCACCGCGGCGGATCGGGAACGTTCCTTCGCCGTGCTCCGCGCGGAGCGCCCGGTGAGCTGGCATCCACCCGTCGAAGACTCGCTGATGCCCGACCCCACCGACCCCGGCTTCTGGGCGGTCACTCGGCGATCCGACATCGTCGCGGTCAGCCGCAACAACGACGTCTTCCTGTCCGGCCAGGGGGTGATGTTCGAGAGCATTCCGGTGGAGCTGCTCGAGGCGTCGCAGTCTTTCCTGGCGATGGACCCGCCGCGACACACCAAGCTGCGCAAGCTCGCTCACGCCGCCTTCACCCCGAGGCAGGTCCGGCGCATCGAAGACTCGATCAAGGCCAACGCCAAAGCAATCGTCGAAGAACTGCGGGCCGCCGGCACCGGCGCCGATTTCGTCGATCTTTGTGCCAAGGAACTACCCATCCGCACCCTGTCCGACATGGTCGGTATTCCGGAATCCGAGCGCCAACAGGTGGCTCATGCAGTCGACGCCCTGGTGTCCTGGGCTGACCCCGCCTACCTCAACGGCCGCCACCCGCTGGAAGTCTTATTGGAGAATCAGACGTACCTCCACCAAGTCGCCGCGATGCTGGCCGCCGCGCGCCGCGAGCACCCCGGCGATGACTTGTTCAGCAGCCTGGTGACCGCCGAGGTCGACGGCGACCGGCTAACTGACGCGGAGGTGGCCGCGTTCTTCGTCCTGCTGTCGGTGGCGGGAAACGACACCACCCGGCAGACCATCAGCCACGCGATGAAGGCGCTCAGCGATTTCCCCGGCCAAAAGGCTTGGCTGCTCGAGGATTTCGACAACAGGATCGGGACGGCCATCGAGGAGTTCATCCGCTGGGCGACCCCGGTCATGACCTTCCGACGCACGGCCGCTACCGATACCGAGCTGGGCGGCCAACGAATCGCGGCGGGGGAGAAGGTGGTCATGTTCTATTCGTCGGGCAACTGGGACAGCGAGGCGTTCGAACATCCGGAGCGCTTCGATCTGAGCCGCGACCCCAATCCTCACCTCGGTTTGGGCGGTGGCGGGGTGCACTTCTGCCTGGGCGCCAATGTGGCCCGCGCGCAATTGCGCGCCATCTTCGGCGAACTGTTCCGGCAAGTCCCGGACATCCAGGCGGGCGAGCCGGCGTACGTCGCGGGCAATTTTATCCATGCCATCGGCAGCATGCCGTGCACCTTCTAACGCGTTGACGCCGGCGCTAACTCGTCGGCGAGCAGGGCCAGCAACTCCGAGCACCCGCCGTCGACCTTGACGGTGGCCAGATCGTCACCGCGGGTACCGCCCCGGTTGACGATGGCCACCGGAATGCCCAGCGCGGCGGCATGCCGGACGAACCGGTAGCCGGAGAACACGGTCAGCGACGAGCCCGCGACCAGCAGCGCGTCGGACTGCTCGACTAGCTGGTAGGCCGCTGCCACAACGTCTTTGGGGACGCTTTCGCCGAAGTAGACGATGTCTGGCTTCAGCATCCCGCCGCAGCGCTCGCAATCCAGATAATGGAACGACGCGGTATCGGCGACCACGGCGTCGGCGTCCGGAGCCACCGCCAGCCCACCGATCGCCTCGGCGCGCTCGATGAAGCCGGGGTTGAGCGCCTCCAGCCGCTCGCCGAGTACGGCACGCGGCATGGTGCGTCGGCAGTCCAAGCAGACCACCTGCGCGTATGTGCCGTGCAGGTTGATGACGTTTCGGCTGCCGGCCTTGGTGTGCAGCAGATCGACGTTTTGGGTGATCACGCCGGTGACCACCGCCGCGGCCTCGAGCGCCGCCAGCGCCCGGTGGCCCGCGTTGGGCAGCGTGTCGTCCATGTGCCGCCAACCGACGTGGTTTCGTGCCCAGTACCGCTGCCGAAACGCAGGATCGCTGGTGAACTGGCGGATCGTCATGGGATTGCTAGGCGGCGAATCGGGCCCGCGGTAATCGGGAATGCCCGAATCGGTGGAGATGCCCGCGCCCGTCAGCACCGCGATCCGGCGACCGGCCAGCAGAGTGACCAGTTCGGGCGATTCTGCGCAGCCGACGGTCACTCATCCAGGGTAGGGGCTTTAGCCCAGGCAGTCCGCCGCGGTCGTGAGCTCGGCAGACATGTTTTGCTGCATCATCTTGCACGCCGCCTCGCCCAGGTCGTGGTCGATGTGCGCGACGGCATCGGTCGGGATCACCACGGGGAAGTGCCGTACGTAGGCATCCAGAGCCGTGTAGAGGATGCATTGTTCGGTGACCTGACCGGTGATGATCAGCCGTTTGGTTTCCAGCCGGTTGAGCAAATACGCCAGCGGCGTCGCGTAGAACGCGCTATGCCGGACCTTGGTCATCACGCGGCAGCACCCCTCGGTCGGCAGGATCGGCTTCACCAGATCGGGCCGGGCCCCGTCGCAAGCGGAATGGACGATGTCGGAGAACTCCGCGGTGAAATCGCCGTAGTTATCGTTGACGTACACCAGGTCGACGTCGTCGCGCTCGCGTGCCCGCCGAACCAAATCGGTCAACGGCTCGATGATCCTCTCGACATTGGGTATTAGATTTTCAGCGTCGGGATGCTGATAGGTGTTCATCATGTCGACCACCAAGACTGCCGTGTCGCTCATGGCGTCGGGGATACCCGCCGACTCCGGGTTGACACGCATGGGACGACAATGGAAGGGCGATGGACTTTTACAACGCTTACAGCCAGGGCTTTGCCCGCGTCGCCGCATGCACGCACCACACGGTCATCGGCGACCCGGCCGCCAATGCCGAATCGGTCCTGCGAATGGCCAGGGAGTGCCACGACGATGCCGTCGCGCTGGCCGTCTTCCCGGAACTGACGCTGTCCGGGTATTCGATCGAAGACATCGTGCTGCAGGACCTGTTGCTCGACGATGTCGACAAGGCCATCGCGGAGATCGTCGCGGCCTCGGCCGAGTTGTTGCCCGTTCTGGTAGTCGGTGCCCCGCTGCGCCATCGGCACCGGATCTACAACGCCGCCGTGGTCATCCACCGCGGTGAGGTGCTGGGGGTGGCGCCGAAGTCTTACCTGCCTACCTATCGAGAGTTCTACGAGCGCCGCCAGATCGCACCGGGAGACGACGAGCGCGGCACCATCCGTGTCGCCGGCGTCGAGGTGCCGTTCGGTCCCGATCTGCTGTTCGAGGCCTCCGACGTGCCCGGTTTGGTGCTGCACGTGGAGATTTGCGAGGACATGTTCGTGCCGATCCCGCCGAGCGCGGAGGCCGCGCTCGCGGGTGCGACGGTGCTGGCCAACCTGTCCGGTAGTCCGATCACGATCGGCCGCGCCGAGGACCGCTGCCTGCTGGCCCGTTCCGCCTCGTCGCGATGCCTGGCCGCGTACGTGTATTCGGCTGCCGGGGAAGGTGAATCGACGACCGACCTGGCGTGGGACGGCCAGACCATGGTGTTCGAAAACGGTGTGATGCTGGCTCAGTCCGAGCGTTTCCCCAAAGGGGAGCGACGTAGCGTCGCCGACGTCGACATCGAACTGCTTCGCTCGGAACGGCTCCGGATGGGCACGTTCGACGACAACCGGCGCCACCACAGGACGACGACGGACACCTACCGGCGCATCGAGTTCCGGCTGGACCCACCGGGCGGCGACATCGGGCTGCGGCGCGATATCGAGCGCTTCCCCTTCGTTCCCGCCGATCCGCAACGGCTGGAACAGGACTGCTTCGAGGGTTACAACATCCAGGTCGCCGGTCTCGAACAGCGCCTGCGCGCACTGGATTTCCCGAAGGTCGTCATCGGGATCTCCGGCGGCCTGGATTCCACGCATGCGCTGATCGTGGCCGCCCGCGCGATGGATCGCGAACAACGCCCGCGCAGTGACATTTTGGCGTTCACCCTGCCCGGCTTTGCGACCGGCGACCACACCAAGCGCAACGCCGCCGAGCTGTGCCGCACGCTGGGTGTGACGTTCTCCGAGATCGACATTCGTGAGACCGCGGAATTGATGCTCAAGGAGATGGATCACCCGTTCGCCCGGGGCGAGAAGGTGTATGACGTCACCTTCGAAAATGTTCAGGCCGGTTTACGCACCGACTACTTGTTCCGACTGGCCAACCAGCGTGGCGGGATCGTCCTGGGCACCGGCGACCTGTCCGAACTCGGGTTGGGCTGGTCGACATACGGCGTCGGCGACCAGATGTCGCACTACAACGTCAATGGCGGCGTGCCCAAAACGCTGGTCCAGCACCTGATCCGCTGGGTGATCTCGTCGGAACAATTCGAGCCGGAGGTCGGCGAGGTGTTGCAGTCGGTGCTCGACACCGAGATCACCCCGGAGCTGGTGCCCAGCGGCGAGGAGGAAGAGCTGCAAAGCAGCGAGGCCAAAGTGGGACCGTTTGCGCTGCAGGACTTTTCACTGTTCCACGTGCTGCGCTATGGATTCCGGCCATCGAAAATCGCATTCCTGGCCTGGCATGCGTGGAGCGATCCCGAACACGGCATCTGGCCGCCCGGTTTCCCGGAGGACAAACGGCCGTCGTACTCGCTGAAGGAGATTCGGCACTGGCTGCAGGTTTTCGTGCAGCGGTTCTACTCGTTCAGCCAGTTCAAGCGCTCGGCCCTGCCGAATGGGCCCAAGGTGTCGCACGGTGGTTCGCTGTCGCCGCGCGGAGACTGGCGCGCCCCGTCGGATATGTCGGCGCGCATCTGGCTCGACGAGATCGAACGCGAGATCCCCGAGGACTAGTTCGCGCAGCAGCGGGCCCGCCCGGGACTGCCGGGCGGGCCGTTCGGACTCACGCCTGTGCGCGGCGCCAGCCCTGGTACTGCAACTCGGCGAACACCAGCGTGTAAACGCCGGCCGCCAGGTTCAACACCACGCCGGTCGACGTCAACGGGAATACGTCCGCGAGCACGAGGACGATGGCGGCCACCGTGTAGGCCACGTTCGCGATGATGACGGCCATGCCGGCGCGCCGTACCGACGGTAGGGCGGCCAGCCCGAACACGACGATGCCGTAGGCGATCAAGAACGCGCCCATGCCGTACTCGAACGCTTTCGTGGTGCCCGAGATGTCGGCGAGCCAACCGGCCAGCGGCATACCGGCCAAGCCGACCAGTCCGCTGATGGCGGCGTCGGCCCGCATGGCAAGGCGAAGCAAACCGTCCCGGGTGCCCGTGCGGTCAATCGTGGTTGCGGACATGATGTTCCTTTCTCGATGGCGACTGCGATCGCTATCGACGCTGCTCGCGAACCACTGCCAGATCGATCCAGGGCGCTGCCAAACACTGCCATCCGCAGGTCAGGGGGTTGCTCGCCCCCGCTCAGTACGGCATCGAGCGCAAACCGCGAAAGCGGTAGCGGCGCCTAGGACGCGTTGCGGAGTGCCCGCTCGATCGCCTGGGCGTCCGGTGCGCAATCGCCCGCGCCGGCCACCAGCGTCGCCAACGCGCCCGCTGCACAGGCGCGCTGCAACGCGTGCCGCCGCTGATCCGGCGAGCCGGGATTGAGTGGCCAGGTCGCGGCCAGCACACCGGCGAAGACGTCGCCCGCCCCGGTGGTGTCCACCGCATCCACCGCCGGAGCCGGCACCACGTACTCGCCGTCCGTGCCGACGTAACGGGCGCCTTGCGCGCCCAGGGTGACCACCAAATGCTCGGGACGCGAGAGCCATTCGTCGGCTTCTTCTTCGTTGGTGATCACCACGTCCGCGGCGGCCGCCAGGTCGCCCAACGCGCCGGAGTCCTGACCGGCCGGCGACGCGTTCACAACGACGACCGCTCCCGACGAACGTGCGTGTCGTGCCGCCGCGACAGCGGTGGCCACCGGAATCTCCAGCTGGGTCAACATCACGTCGCAGTTTGCGACGACCGCGCGGGCACGGTCGTCGGTCAGTGTGAAACGACCGTTGGCCCCCGGTGCGACCACGATCGTGTTCTCGGCATTCGCGTCGA
The DNA here is from genome assembly GCF_059812385.1 of Mycobacterium sp. NGS58. NCBI lineage: Bacteria > Bacillati > Actinomycetota > Actinomycetes > Mycobacteriales > Mycobacteriaceae > Mycobacterium > Mycobacterium sp. NGS58. The sequence continues at coordinate 19,844 of NZ_JCALCO010000006.1, forward strand.
CCAAGACGATCGCCGTGCCGCTGGGGCCGGGAATTTCGATGGCTCCGTCCAGCCCGACGCCGTTGGCCTCCAGGTGCGCGCGCAATTGCCCGGCGGCCGCGTCGTCACCAACCGCTCCGACGAATTGCACGTGCGCACCCGCGCGCGCCGCCGCCACCGCCTGATTGCCGCCCTTGCCGCCGGGGGCGTGCGTCAACGACAACGCCAAAACCGTTTCGCCGGGCCGTGGAAGGGCGTCGACACTCAACGACAGATCGAGATTCACACTGCCCACCACACAGACGCCTGTCATGGCGCCGACGTTAGTCGCGACGAGCGGCAAAGCGCACCAGGGCACCGGCACTTTCGACGCCGAATCGCTTCCCGGCAAACCCCGAATAACTCGATCTCCGCGCGATATTCTGCTGCGTTAGGGGTGCAGGATCCGAAAGAAAAGGGCAGGCGATTGACCACGAGCGAGCTGACGGACGCTGAACCCCATACCGATCCCGAACCGGCTCAACCGGCCGCCAAGCGCGCACGCCGGAATGCCCTGGCCCGATTCCGTTTCGGCATCCAATCCAAAATTCTGATCACCATGTTGCTGTCCAGCATCCTGGGCGTTGCGGTGATCGGCGCCATTGGGGCGGCGTCCGGGCGCAGCGCGTTGCGGCAGGTGGAGTCCGAACGCCTGATCGAGATGCGCGAATCCCAGAAGCGAGCGGTGCAGGCGCTGTTCCGTGAGGTGTCGAATTCGCTGATCATCTGGAGTGGCGGGTTCGGCATCAACCAGGCGACGACGGCCCTCACGGCGGATTTCGCTCAATTGAACAATGCGACGATCTCGCCCGCCCAGCAGCAGTCGTTGGTCGATTACTACGACAACGACATGATCAAACCGATCAAGCAGATCACCGGGGACACCATCGACATCAGGGCCGTCCTGCCAAGTTCGAACGCGCAGAAGTACGTTCAGGCCTACTACACCGCCCCGCCCCGGGCGAACCCAGATGCGTTGCCCGTCCTGGACGCCGGCGACGGCAGCGCCTGGTCGGCGTCCAACGCGCGCTTCGACTTCTACATGCGCGGCATCGTCAACCGGTTCGACTATCGCGACGCGCTGTTGTTGGACATGCAGGGCAATGTCGTCTACAGCGTGCGCAAGGGTCCCGACCTCGGGACCAACATCCTGACCGGCCCGTACCGCGAGTCGAAGCTGCGGGAGGCATACCAGAAAGCCCTGGCGTCCAACGACGTCGACTTCGTCTGGATCACCGACTTCCAGCAGTACCAGCCGGCACTCGATACACCCACGGCGTGGGTGGTGTCACCGATCGGCATGAACGGCAGATTCGAGGGAGTGATGGCGCTGCCGGTGCCGGTCGCGAAGATCAACAAGATCATGACCGCCGACAAACATTGGGAAGCGGGCGGGATGGGGCCGGCGACCGAAACGTATCTGGCGGGTCCCGACGATTTGATGCGTTCCGATTCAAGGGATTTCATCGAGGATCCGAAGGGCTACCGGCGCTCGGCGATCGACGCCGGTACCCCGCCCGACGTGGTCGATCGTGCTATCCGGCTGGGCACCACCACCCTGGTGCAGCCGGTCGACACCGCCGGTCTGCGGGCCGCCAAGCGCGGCGAGACGGGCGTCGTCAGCGCCACCGACTACATGGGCAACAGGGAGCTGGAAGCCTACGCCCCGCTGAACATCCCCAATTCCGACCTGCACTGGTCGATCCTCGCGACGCGCGACAACTCCGACGCGTTCGCCCGCCTGGGCAGGTTCAGCAAGACGCTGGTGATCGCTGTCGCGGCAATGATCTTCGCCATCTGTGTGGCCTCGATGTTCGTCGCACAGGCAGCGGTGCGGCCGGTCCGGCGCCTCGAAGAGGGCACCCGCAAGATCAGCTCGGGCGACTACGAGATCAACATCCCGGTCAAGCGGCGTGACGAAATCGGTGATCTCACAGCGGCATTCAATGAGATGAGCCGGAGTCTGGCGATCAAGGAAGAGCTGCTCAACGAGCAGCGCCGGGAAAACGACCGTGTGCTGCTGGCGTTGATGCCCGAATCGGTGTTGCGACGCTATCGCGATGGCGAGGAGACCATCGCTCAGAAACATCAGGACGTCGCCATCATCTATGCCGACATCATCGGCCTGGACGAGATGTCGAACGACCTGCCCGAAGACGAGTTGGTCGCCACCGTCGACGGTCTTTTCCGGCAATTCGATTCGGCCGCCGAAGCCCTCGGCGTCGAACGGATTCGCACGTTCCACAACGGTTATCTGGCCAGTTGCGGGGTGGTCACCCCGCGGCTGGACAGCATGCATCGCGCGGTCGATTTCGCCCTCGAAATCGGTCGCATCATCGACCGATTCAACGCGCAATCGGCCCACCAGCTGGGCCTGCGAGTAGGTGTGAACACCGGCAATGTGGTGAGCGGGCTGGTCGGCCGCTCCAGCCTGGTCTACGACATGTGGGGCGGCGCGGTCAGTTTGGCCTATCAAATGCACAGCGGCGCACCGCAGCCCGGTGTCTACGTCAGCTCGCAGGTGTACGAGGCGATGCGGGATGTCCGGCACTTCACACCCGCCGGCACCATCTCCGTCGGCGGCGCCGATCAGGCGATCTACCGGTTGCAGGAGCGCTGATGAACCTTTCCAACTCGACATGGTTCTACTGGGCGATCGGCATTGCGGTCGGGTTGCCGATCGGGTTGATCGCGCTCACCGAGCTGCACGACGCGCTGCTGCGCAGGAACAGTCCTCTGGCCCGGCAGGTCGGCCTGCTGCGCAACTATCTGCTGCCGCTCGGTGCGCTGTTGCTGTTGTTGGTGCAGGCCTCGCAGGTCCCGGCCGGCGACGTTCCGGTGCGCGTCCTGACCACGGTGTTCGGCCTGTTGGTGCTGGTGCTCGTGCTGTCCGGCCTCAACGCGACGATGTTCGAAAGCGCACCCGAAAACAGCTGGCGTAAAAGGCTACCCACGATTTTTGTGGACTGTGCCCGCCTGGCCGTGATCGGTGTCGGTCTGGCAGTGATGTCGTCCTACATCTGGGGTGTGCGCATCGGCGGTATCTTCACCGCGCTGGGTGTCACGTCGGTCGTCATCGGTCTGATGTTGCAGAACTCCGTCGGCCAGATCGTGTCGGGCCTGTTCATGTTGTTCGAGCAGCCCTTCCGCATCGATGAATGGCTGGACACCGGCGCGGCCCGCGGCCGCGTGGTGGAGGTGAATTGGCGTGCCGTGCACATCGATACCGGCAGCGGTATTCGGGTCACACCGAACTCGGTGCTCGCCAGCAATGCGTTCACGAATCTTTCTCGCCCGCCCGGGGCGCACAAGCTGTCGGTGACGACGACGTTTTCCAGTGTCGATCCGCCGGACCGCGTGTGTGCCTTGCTGTCGCGTATCGCCGAGCGCTTGCCACAGCTCAGGGCCGGCAGCGTGCCGCGTACCGTGCCGGTCGGCGCGGCCGAGTACCGCACGACCATCGGGTTGAACTCGCCGGCTGACGACGGCGCCGCCAAGGCCACCTTCCTGCGTTGGGCCTGGTATGCGGCGCGACGGGAAGGTCTGCACCTCGACGACGCCGACGACGACTTCTCCACCATCGAACGCGTGGAGCATGCGTTGCACACGGTGGTGGCGCCTGCGTTGCGGATCGGCGCCGAGGAGCAGCGATCGCTGCGGTCCGCCGCGAGGATCGTCCGCTACGGCGCCGCCGAGGTGGTCGAGTACGCCGGCCAGGTCCCGACGAGCATGACGTTCCTAGTTTCCGGGCGCGTGCAGCTGACCGCGACCGCCGACGACGGCTCGCTGGTGCCGATTAGCACGCTGGTCGAGGGGTCGTTCCTGGGACTGACCGCGCTGACTCGGCAACCGAATTTGGCCAGCGCTTACGCGCTCGAAGAGGTCACGGCGCTGGAGATCGAGCGGGAACACATCGAGCACCTGGTGACGCGTGCGCCCCTGTTGCTGCAGAACTTCGGCAACATCATCGAAGAGCGGCGCAGCAAGGTGCGCAGTGCGCGGCGTGGGGAGCGGGTCGGGTAGGGCGTCGCCACCATCTGGGGTCGCGATCGGGTCGCCTCACCCGGGGTTTTGCCGCCCGATACCCTGGTTTGATGAGTCTGCAGGCACCATCGCTTCCTGACTTGCGCCAGGAGGTGCACAACGCCGCGCGCCGCGCCCGTGTCGCGTCACGTGTCCTGGCGTTGCTACCGACGGTTGCCAAAGATCAGGCACTGCGATCTGCGGCCGACGCGATAGCGGCCCACAGCGATCTGATCCTGTCGGCCAACGCCGAAGACCTCGACGCCGCGCGGGCCGCCGGGACACCGTCCGCGATGCTCGACCGGCTGGCGTTGGACTCCAAACGCGTCGAGGGCATCGCCGCCGGCCTGCGTCAGGTCGCAGGGCTGCCCGATCCGGTAGGGGAGGTGCTGCGGGGTTACACCTTGCCCAACGGGCTGCAGCTGCGTCAGCAGCGGGTGCCGCTGGGCGTCGTCGGCATGATCTACGAGGGCCGGCCCAATGTGACCGTCGACGCCTTCGGACTGGCTTTGAAGTCCGGCAACGCCGTACTGCTGCGCGGAAGTTCGTCGGCGACGCGGTCCAACCAGGCGCTGGTCCAGGTACTGCGGGCTTCGCTGGTCAGCGAGGACCTGCCCGCCGATGCGGTCCAACTGCTTTCAGCCGATGACCGCGCCACGGTGACACATCTGATCCAGGCCCGCGGCCTGGTCGACGTGGTAATTCCGCGTGGCGGGGCGAGCCTGATCAACGCGGTGGTCCGCGACGCGCAGGTGCCCACCATCGAGACCGGCGTCGGCAACTGTCACGTCTATGTGCACGAAGGCGCCGACTTGGATGTGGCGGAGCGAATCCTGCTGAATTCCAAGACCCGTCGGCCCAGTGTCTGCAACGCCGCCGAGACGCTGCTGGTCGACGTCGCGATCGCCCAAGACGCGCTGCCCCGGCTGATGACCGCCCTGCAGGACGCCGGCGTGACCGTGCACGGCGGATTTTCGAAGGATGCGGACGAAGAGGACCTGCGCCGCGAGTACTTGTCGATGGACATCGCGGTGGCCGTGGTCGACGGTATCGACGCCGCGATCGCTCACATCAACGAGTACGGCACCGGGCACACCGAGGCCATCGTGACCACGAATATGGCTGCGGCGCAGAAGTTTACGGACGGTGTGGACGCGGCCGCGGTGATGGTGAACGCATCCACGGCCTTCACCGACGGTGAGCAGTTCGGCTTCGGCGCCGAAATCGGCATCTCGACCCAGAAACTGCATGCGCGCGGTCCGATGGGGCTCCCCGAATTGACCTCGACCAAATGGATTGCGTGGGGGGACGGACAAACTCGTCCGGCCTGATAACCGCGTGGCGAAAGCGTTTTAGGAGAACCGATTGTGAGTGTGCCCGCCCGGTCCAAGCCGTTGTTCGACGACATCGACGACGTGTCGCGGCGGCTGGCCGAGACCGGCTACCTGCCCGACACCGCCACCGCGACGGCCGTGTTTTTGGCCGACCGGCTCGGTAAGCCGTTGTTGGTGGAAGGTCCGGCCGGCGTCGGCAAGACCGAACTGGCCCGCGCCGTCGCGCAGGCCACCGGCTCTGGACTGGTCCGCCTGCAGTGCTACGAGGGCGTCGACGAGGCCCGCGCGCTCTACGAGTGGAACCACGCCAAGCAGATACTTCGTATTCAAACCAGCAACGCTGCCGGACACGGGGACTGGAATCAAACCAAGGACGACGTCTTCAGCGAGGAGTTCCTGCTGCAGCGTCCGTTGCTGACCGCCATCCGGCGCACCGAGCCGACCGTGCTGCTCATCGACGAAACCGACAAGGCGGACATCGAGATCGAGGGCCTGCTGCTCGAGGTGCTGTCCGACTTCGCGGTGACCGTTCCCGAACTGGGCACCATCACCGCCGAGCGGACTCCGCTGGTAGTGCTGACCTCCAACGCCACCCGCGAGCTGTCCGAGGCGCTCAAGCGTCGCTGCCTGTACTTGCACATCGACTTTCCCAGCCCCGACCTGGAACGCCGCATCCTGTTGTCCCGCGTCCCCGAGCTGCCCGCGCATCTGGCCGAGGAACTCGTTCGCATCATCGGGGTGCTGCGCGGCATGCAACTCAAGAAAGTTCCGTCCATCGCCGAGACGATCGACTGGGGCCGCACGCTGCTCGCGCTGGGCCTGGACACCATCGACGACGCGGTCGTCGCGGCCACGCTCGGGGTGGTGCTCAAACATCAATCCGACCAGCAGCGCGCGACCGGCGAGCTGCGGCTGAATTAGGACGACTGCAATGGCATCGCGCCGCACCCGACCCTCCCGGCCGCTCGCCCCGCACGGGCTGCCCGGCCATTTGGTCGGATTCGTGGAAGCGCTTCGCGGGGCCGGGATTTCGGTCGGTCCGTCGGAAACGGTGGACGCCGGGCGGGTGATGGCGACGCTCGGCCTGGGTGACCGGAAGGTGCTGCGGGAGGGGTTGGCGTGCGCCGTGTTGCGCCGGTCCGATCACCGCGAGACCTATGACGCCATGTTCGACCTGTGGTTCCCGGCGGCACTGGGCGCACGCGCGGTGGTCAGTGACGACGACGCCGACGACTCGTCGGACGACAGCGCGTTGCCGCCCGACGACGTCGAGGCGATGCGCCAGATGCTGGTGGACCTGCTCACCGAGAACCCCGACCTCGCCGACATGGACGAGCGCCTGGTCGCGATGATCGCCCGGATCGTCGAGGCATACGGCAAATACACCTCCAGTCGCGGCCCGTCCTTCTCGTCGTACCAGGCGCTCAAGGCGATGGCGCTGGACGAGCTCGAGGGCAAGCTGCTGGCCGGGCTGCTCGCCTCGTACGGCGACGAACCCACTCCCAGCCAGGAGGAGATCGCGAAAGCACTTGCCGCGCAGCGGATCAGCCAATTGCGTAAGATGGTCGATTCAGAGACCAAACGGCGCACCGCGGAGCAGCTGGGTCGCGATCACGTCCAGATGTACGGCATTCCACAGCTTTCCGAGAACGTGGAATTCCTGCGCGCTTCCGGTGAGCAGCTGCGCCAGATGCGCCGCGTGGTGGCCCCGCTGGCCCGCACGCTGGCGACCCGGCTGGCGGCCCGTCGGCGACGCGCCCGGGCCGGGTCGATCGATATGCGCAAGACGCTGCGCAAGTCGATGTCCACCGGCGGGGTTCCGATCGACGTCGTGCTGGCAAAGCCGCGACCCGCACGACCGGAACTGGTGGTGCTGTGCGATGTGTCCGGCTCGGTCGCCGGATTCAGCCACTTCACTCTGCTCCTGGTACATGCTCTGCGCCAACAATTCTCGCGGGTTCGCGTGTTTGCCTTCATCGACACGACCGACGAGGTGACCCACATGTTCGGCCCGGAAGCCGACCTGGCCGTGGCCATCCAGCGGATCACCCGGGAGTCGGGAGTTTACAGTCGCGACGGCCATTCCGATTACGGCAACGCGTTCGCGTCGTTCATCCAGGCGTTCCCCAATGTGCTGTCGCCGCGCACCTCGCTGCTGGTGCTCGGGGACGGCCGGACCAATTACCGCAACCCGGAGACCGAGCTGCTGTCCCACATGGTGACCGCCAGCAGGCACGCGCACTGGCTGAATCCCGAGCCCAAGCATCTGTGGGGCAGCGGCGACTCGGCGGTGCCGCGCTACCAAGACGTCATCCGGATGCACGAGTGCAGGTCTGCCAAGCAGCTGGCCGCGGTGATCGACCAACTTCTGCCGGTGTAGGGGCCGAGCGCGTCGGGTCACTCCAGCCACAGCAGTCCCCGCCAGAACGGACACTGCATGTGCCCACCTTCGAGCGACCAGCCCGCCCGCGCCGCTTGTTGTCGCTCGGAGGCAGGCAAAAGGCATGCCACTTCGAGCAGATGCTGGTGTGGCGCATGTGACCACAGCCTGGGAAATCGGGCGGTAACGTCGGCTCAAGTAAGCTGGCAAATCGTGCAAAAGCAGCCTCGCAGGTTAGGAGTGATGGGTGGGACATTCGACCCCATCCATTACGGCCACCTGGTTGCTGCCAGCGAGGTCGCCGACCTGTTCGACCTCGACCAAGTGGTGTTCGTGCCCAGCGGCCAGCCCTGGCAGAAGGAGCGGCACGTTTCCGCTGCCGAGGACCGCTACCTGATGACGGTGATCGCCACGGCGTCCAATCCGCGCTTCTCGGTCAGCCGGGTCGACATCGACCGCGCCGGGCCTACCTACACCAAGGACACCCTGCGCGACCTGCACGCCCTCAACCCGGACTCCGAGCTGTACTTCATCACCGGGGCCGACGCGCTGGCCTCCATTCTGTCGTGGGAGGGCTGGGAGACGGCGTTCGAGCTGGCACGCTTCATCGGCGTCAGCAGGCCCGGCTACGAGCTGCGGCGCGAACACATCACCGGCGTGCTGGGCGAGTTGCCTGAGCACGCGCTGACCCTGGTCGAGATCCCAGCGCTGGCCATCTCTTCGACCGATTGCCGTCGCCGCGCCGCCGAGCGCCGGCCGCTGTGGTACCTGATGCCCGACGGCGTCGTGCAGTACGTCTCCAAACGCCGGCTCTACCGCGATGACGAGGGGCCGCCGGTGATCGTGAACGAAACACGCCTGACCACAGGGGAACGCCCATGAGCGCCACCGACGAGGCCATCGACATGGCGACGGTGGCCGCCGGCGCCGCCGCCGCGAAGCTGGCCGACGACGTCGTCGTCATAGACGTCTCGGCCCAGCTCGCCATCACGGACTGCTTCGTGATCGCCTCGGCGTCCAACGAGCGACAGGTCAATGCCATCGTCGACGAGGTCGAGGAGAAGATGCGCAAGGCCGGCTACAAGCCGGCCCGTCGTGAGGGCACCCGGGAAGGCCGCTGGACGCTGCTGGACTATCGCGACATCGTCGTTCACATCCAGCACCAGGAAGATCGGGACTTCTATGCCCTGGACCGGTTGTGGGGTGACTGCCCGGTGGTGCCGCTAGACCTCGACGAGGGCCGCGACGACTCCGAAGTGCCGGGCGCGCAATGAAAATTCGTCGTCTGATCATGTTGCGGCACGGCCAAACCGAGTTCAACGCCGGCAGCCGAATGCAGGGCCAGCTGGATTCCGAGCTCAGCGAACTCGGGCGGGCACAGGCGGTTGCGGCCGCCGAGGTGCTGGGCAAGCTGCAGCCACTGCTGATCGCGTCGTCGGATCTGCATCGGGCCTACGACACGGCGATCAGGCTGGGGGAGGTGACCGGCGTGCCGATCCGGGTGGACCAGCGGCTGCGGGAAACCCATCTCGGCGACTGGCAGGGGTTGACCCACACCGAAGTCGACGCGCAGGCTCCCGGCGCGCGGCTGGCCTGGCGCGAAGACGCCACCTGGGCGCCGCATGGCGGTGAGAGCAGGGTCGACGTCGCGGCGCGCAGCGTGCCGCTGGTTGCCGAATTGGTGTCCGGCGAGCCGGAATGGGGTGACCCCGACGGCCCGGATCGCCCGGTGGTGCTGGTGGCTCACGGCGGCTTGATCGCCGCGCTGTCGGCCGCGCTGCTGAAGCTTCCGGTCGCCAACTGGCCGATTCTGGGTGGCATGGGCAATGCCAGCTGGGTGCAACTTTCCGGGCATAACGACGATCCCGCGGACGAATTCGACAGCATCCGTTGGCGTCTGGACGTGTGGAACGCTTCGGCGCAGGTGTCCAACGATGTCCTCTGAGCGGCGGCCCAAGCCCACACTGCTGATCTTCGCGGACTCGCTGGCCTACTACGGGCCCACCGGGGGCCTGCCCGCCGACGATCCCCGGATTTGGCCGAACATCGTTGCGGCACAACTTGGTTGGGATGTCGAGTTGATTGGCCGCATCGGCTGGACGTGCCGCGACATCTGGTGGGCGGCGACCCAGGACCCGCGGGCTTGGGCGGCGCTCCCGCGCGCCGGCGCGGTCATCTTCGCCACCGGCGGCATGGATTCGCTGCCGTCGGTGCTGCCCACCGCGCTGCGCGAGCTGATCCGCTATGTGCGGCCGCCCTGGCTGCGGCGCTGGGTCCGTGACGGCTATGGCTGGCTGCAGCCCAAGCTCTCACCGATCGCCAGGCCGGCACTGCCTCCGCACCTCAGTGCCGACTATCTCGAACAGACGCGGGGCGCAATCGATTTCAATCGCCCCGGCATCCCGATCGTGGCCTCGCTGCCGTCGGTACATATCGCGGACACCTACGGCCGCGCCCACCACGGACGCGCGGGGACGGCGGCCGCCATCACCGATTGGGCGCAACACCACGAGGTGCCCTTGGTCGATCTCAAAGCCGCTGTCGCCGAGCAGATTATGAGTGGCCGGGGAAACCCCGACGGCATCCACTGGAATTTCGAGGCCCACCAGGCGGTCGCGGAGTTGATGCTCAAGGCGCTGGCCGAAACCGGCGTTCCCAACGAGAAGCCCCGCGGGTAGTTCGCGTGACTGTGGTGGTGGTGACCGACTCGTCGGCACGTGTGCCGGCCGACCTGCTCGAAAAGTGGGGCATACGCGTCGTTCCGCTGCACATCCTGCTGGACGGCAACGACCTGCGCGACGGTGTCGACGACGTTCCCGGCGACGTCCACAAGCTGCCGGCCACCACCGCGGCGGCCACCCCGGCCGAGCTGGCCGACGTGTACCAGCAGGCGCTGGCCGACAGCGGCGGCGACGGTGTGGTGGCCATCCACATTTCCTCTGCTTTGTCGGGCACTTGCCGGGCCGCCGAACGCACCGCCGCCGATCTCGACCCGAACGTGCGCGTCGTCGACTCCAGATCGGCCGCGATGGGCACCGGCTTCGTCGCTTTGGCCGCCGCCCGGGCCGCGGCCGACGGCAAGGACATCGAGGCCGTCGCGGACGCGGCGCGCGCGGCCGTGGCCGGAGGGCACGCCTTTATCGTGGTGCACCGGCTGGACAACCTGCGCCGCAGCGGACGCATCGGCGGGGCGAAGGCATGGCTGGGCACCAAACTCGCGCTCAAGCCGCTGTTGCGTATCGATGACGGCAAACTCGTTCTGGCCCAACGGGTCCGCACGGTGAGCCATGCGACGGAGGCGATGATCGACCGGGTCTGTCAGGTCGTCGGCGACCATGCCGCCGCCCTGGCGGTGCACCACGTCAACAACCCGGACGGCGCACGCGAGGTGGCGACCGCGCTGGGTGAGCGGTTGCCGGAGTGCGAGCCGGCGATCATCACCGAACTGGGGCCGGTGCTCGCCTTGCATGTCGGCGCGGGCGCCGTCGCGGTCTGCCTGCAGCTGCCGGCTAGCTAACCCGCCGGGGCCGGCACCGGCCGCCGCGCGTTGTCGCCGCGCGGATGAACCACCTGCGGCCACCAGAACCACCGCCCGAGCAGGGTGGCGATCGAGGGCATCAGCAATGTGCGCACGATCAGCGTGTCGAGCAATAGACCGATGCACACGGTCGACCCGAACTGGCCGAGCACGCGCAGATCGCTGCCCAGCATGGACGCCATGGTGAAGGCGAACACCAGGCCCGCCGCCGTCACCACACCACCGGTGCCGGCCATCGACCGGATGATCCCCGTCTTGAGCCCGCGATGGATCTCTTCACGGAACCGCGAGACGAGCAGCAAGTTGTAGTCCGACCCGACGGCCAGCAGGATGATGACCGACAGCGCCATCACGATCCAGTGGATCCGGATTCCGAACAAGTCCTGCCAAATCAACACGGACAGACCGAACGACGCCGCGATCGAGCTCGCCGCGGTGCCGACGATCACCAGCGCGGCCACCACACTTCGCGTCAGCAGCAGCATGATCATGAAGATCAGCGTCAGAGCCGACACCACCGCGATCATCAGGTCGTACTTCTCGCCGTCGGCCATGTCCCGGAACGTCGCGGCGGTCCCGCCGAGGTACACCCTGGCGTCCGACAGCGAGGACTGCTTCAGTCCCTCCTGCGCGGCGGTGCGTTCGGCGTCGACCCGCGCGATGCCTTCCGGCGACATCGGATCGCCCTGATGGGTAATGAAGAACCGCGCCGACTTACCGTCCGGCGACAAGAACATTCGCAGACCCGTCTGGAAGTCCGGGTTTTGGAAGGCCTCAGGCGGCAAATAGAAGAAGTCGTCGTTCTTGGAGTTGTCGAAGCTTTGCCCCATCACGATCGCCGTGTTGCTCATCGCCTCCATCTGGTCGATCATCGCCTTGAACGTCTGGTAGAGCGTCAGCGTGATGCCCCTGGTGTTCTTCAGCGTGTTGATCAGTATGGGGAATAGCGCATTCAGGTCGTGCGTGGCTTTCGCGGTGTGCGCGATATCGGTTGTGAGGTAATGGAACTGCTCGGCGAGCTGATCGAACCCGTCGAACGTGTCAAAGAGGGACCGCAGCCCGATGCACAACGGAATGTCATAGCAGTGTTTCTCCCAGTAGAAGTACGTGCGCACCGGCCGGAAGGTGTCGTCGAAATCCGCGATGTGGTCGCGCAAGTTGTCGGTGATCTGCGACGTCACCGCCGTGGTCTTTGCGCTGTCGTCGGCGGCATTGGCCAGGTCCAGCGACACCTCGTACTGGCGCTGCGTGGTGTTGATCTGGGTCTGCAGGTCATCGGCCATCTTGAGGATGTCGTTCATGCGCTCCTTGAGGAAGCCCATGTTCTGCATCGTGGTCTGGCTTTGGATGCTGTTCTGGAACGGAATCGAGCTGTGCTGGATCGGAATCCCCAACGGCCTGGTGATGTCCTGGACCATGGCGATGCCGAGTGTGCGCATCTCGTTTTTCGCCACCCTGTCCAACACCAGCATGTCGGCCGGATTTCGCATGTCGTGGTCCGATTCGACCATCAACAAGTCGGGATTCATCCGGGCCTCGGAGAAATGCCGATTCGCGGCCTCTTGCCCTTGATTGGACGGGGCTGACAACGGCAGGTAATGGCGGTCGTTGTAGCTCGTCTTGAAGCTCGGCAGGGCGATCATGCCGACCAGCACGACGGCGGCGCTGACGACCAAAATGGCTGCGGGCCAACGCACCACGGCGGTGCCCACCCGGCGCCACAGCCGTCCTCGCTTCGCCTGCTTTTCGAAGAGGTGGAAGCGACTGCCGAGGAAGACGACCGCGGGGCCCAGGCTGAGTCCGGCCAGCACCACGACCAGCATGCCGATCGCCACCGGCGCGCCCATCGTGTTGAACCAGGGCAGCCGAGCAAAACTCAGACAGTAGGTGGCTCCCGCGATCGTCAGGCCGGAGCCCAAGACAACAGGGGCGACTCCCTTGAATGTGGTGTAGTACGCGGTTTCTCGGTCCTCGCCCGCGGCCAGCGCCTCCTGATATCGGCCGACAAGGAAGATGCCGTAGTCGGTTCCCGCGGCGATCGCCAACATGGTGAGGATATTGGCGGCGAATGTGGTGAGCCCGAATGCGTTGTTATAGGCCAAGACCGCGACGACGCCCCGCGCGCACGCGAGCGCCACGAAGGTCATGAACAGCTGCACGAGCGTGGTGACGATCGACCGGTAGACCAGCAGCAACATGATCGCGATCGCGCCCAGGGTGAACAGCGTGATCTTTGCCAGGCTGGCATTGCCGATGATGTGCATGTCGTCGGACAGCGCCGCGGGACCGGTGACGTAGGCCTTCACGCCGGGTGGCGCCTTGTTCTCGTCGATGACCTTGCGGACGGCGTCCACGGAGTTGTTGGCCAGCGTGGTGCCCTGATTACCGGCGAGGTTGACCTGTACGTACGCAGCCTTGGCGTCGGCGCTCTGCGCACCCGCGGCGGTCAGCCGGTCTCCCCAGAAGTCCTGGATGTGCTCGATGTGCGCGGGATCCTGGCGGAGTTGCCGAATCAGGTTGTCGTAGTACTTATGTGCGTCGGGGCCGAGGGGGTGCTGACCCTCCAGGACGATCATGACGGTGCTGTTGGAGTCGAACTCGTGAAAGTTATGGCCCAGGCGCATCATCGCCTTCATCGACGGCGCATCCAGTGGTGCCATCGGCGCCGAGTGCGCCTCCCCGACAACTTCCAGGGTGGGGACCAGCATATTCACCAGGACGGTCACCACCACCCAGCCCAAAATGATCGGTATCGCAAAAATGCGGATCGCATGCGGCAGGTAAGGCCGGTGACCCCGCTCGGCCTTGGACAGGCCCCCCGTTTTGATCGGGCCGGTGTCTGCGGCGCTCAGGTCGCGCTCGGTCTTGCTGTTCACATCGCTCATGCGGACTTCACCAGGCAGAAGGTCTGGGCGTTATGGCCATCGGAGTTCTGGTTGTCGCGGACGATGCCGTCCACGGTGATCTTGCAGCTGATCGTCCCGCCGTCGCTCTGCGCCATGATGTTGGCGCTCACCGACGGCAGCGTGGTCGAGATCGTGGTCGACCAGGGCAGCGGAGCGTTGTTGACCTGGTGCGTGTTGGCGTTCTCGTCCCAGTAGTTGATGTTCGCCGTGGTACCCGGCGAGCCGGAGATCTCGTACACGACGACCTTCGGGTTGAACTGCACGATTTCGATCCCCTTGCCGGCGTTTGCGTTGAGATCTTCCGAGCCGAAGATCTTGTGCAGCCGCGACACGACCAGCGCCGAGACCGCCAGAACGACCACCAGCACCACCGGGATCCACCCTCGTCTCAGGGTGCGGGTCAAGAAGCCGGGGCGGGAATCCGAGTCTGGCCTAGTCACCACCTGACCGCCTTCCGCAAAGCTCACCAACCGTCGCCGACGACACCAATGTCAACGGAACATTTGCTCAGTTAGGGATACTAACCTTAGTGCACGCAAGCGTTCCTCGCGGGGCGGCCGGTTGTGGCGAACGGCATAACCGCTAGCGGGCCAGCCGACCGGTGACCGGCGGCAAATCCGCCAGTGTCACGATTCCGGGCGGGGCGGCCACCACGGCCGGGACGGCATTGGTAACCGGCATCGCGGTGTAGATCATTCCGAGTCCCATGAACCCGGGTTCCGCCCAATCCTTGGGTGGCAGGCAGTGCAACACGGTGCGCATGTTGGGCAACCCGAACACTTGAATGACGTGGCCGTGCTCGAGGGGCTTGGGCGGGACGACGTGACTGCCCATGGTCCAGTTGAACCCGACGCTGACGACGTTGCGATCGCCTACCCAGCCGCGGTGGTAGCCGTAGACGCTGCCGACCGTTCCGGCAGGAATCTTCATAAAGCCCAGATCGGAGTCATCGGTGGCCGCGGTGAAGGTGACGTCGAAGGTCATCTTGTCCAGCTTCGCCCCGATCGCGTCGGCCATCATCGCAGCCGATTCCGCGAAGACCTCGCTTTCCCGCCGGACGTTCTCGGCCAGCCCCGGCGTATCGGGGTCTTGCGAAAACCCCATCGCCGTCTGGGTTTCCGCCGACTCGTAGGTCGAGCAGTCGACCGACTCGGTGATCCGGATCTCGTCGACGCGTTCGCACGAGGCGGACAGCACCATGCCCACCATGTTCGTCATGCCCGGGTGCGCGCCGCTGCCGAAGATCGTCGAATTGCCCCTCGCGCAGGCGTCCTCGATCCGTTTGAAGTCCTGCGGCGTCTGCTTGCCGCCGGTGATCCATGCGGCGCTGGTGCATACGCTGACTCCCGATTCCAGCAGCCGCACCAATTCGTCGACGCTGGGCCACAACGGGTTATAGCAACACGCGTCGGCGCCCAGGGCCAACAGCGCGTCGATGTCGTTGGTCGCGTGCACGCCCGTCGGCTCCGGCCAGCCGGCCAGGTCGGCGGCATCGACGCCGACCTTGTCGGCGCCGTGCGCATACACCCCGGCCAGTTCCAAGTCGGGCCGCCCGATGATGGCGTGCAGCGAGCGGCGACCGATGTTCCCGGTCGTCCACTGGATCACCCGCAGCGGACGGTCTGCGCTTGTCTTGCTCATCGCGGCTCCTTTGCCGTGGGCGAATTAGTTGCTGATATCGAATCCTGCGTTGACCTTGGTCGGCCGCACCCGCACCACCAGTTCACCGGGAACGGCGTTGCGACGGCCGAATTCGTCGGCGCGGTCTTCGCCCATGTAGCGGCGGCCGGTGCGGGTGGCGATGTCCAGCACGTCCTGCATATCCTCGCTGACCGTGGCCAGGCCCTGTACCTGGACGAACGAGTACGGCGGATGGGGATCGTCCACGCAGATCACCACTCGCGAATCCCGAGCCAGGGCCCGGCCTTTGGACGTGTCACGCCCGGTGTTGAACGCCAGTTGGGCGCCCTGTTGCCCGACGTCGACCACGAACCACACCGGCGCGACCAGGGGCCGGCCGTCGGCGGCGAGGTAGCCCAGCATCCCGGTGCGGGTGCCGGCCGATAGGAACTCGATGACCTTCCGGCTCAGTTCCGGGGGCTCGGCCATGCCTTACAGACGCGCCAGGTCGTAGTCGCCGATGTGGTCAATCAGGTTGTGCAGGTGCTCGCCCGAGGTGCCCAGGGTGTTTTCGATCGCGGTGAGACGGGCGGCGTAGTGGCTGACCGGGTATTCCGCCGTCACGCCGATGCCGCCGTGCATCTGGACGGACTCCTGCGCGATGTGCCGGCCCGAGCGACCGATCTGCAGCTTGGCCCGCGAGGCGATCAACGGGTCGATGTTGCCGTCGGCGATCGACATGGCCGCATACAGGGTCATGCTGCGCGCCATTTCCAGCGACACGTACATGTCCGCCGCGCGCTGGGTGAGCGCCTGGAATTTGTTGAGCGTGACGCCGAACTGCTTGCGACTCTTGAGGTAATCGGTGGTCAGCCGCAGCGATTCCTCCATCGCCCCCAGCGCTTCGGCGCACAGCGCCGACTGGATGCGCACGACGGCGTCGCGGATGGCACCCGATGCGTCGCCCCCCTCGCCGAGCGGTTCGGCGCCAGTGGAATCCAGATCGATCTGGGCGCCGCGCTGTCCGTCGAACGTTCGGTACGGGGACCTGGCCACCGACGCCGCATCGACCAGGAACAGCCCGGTGCCACCGTTCGGCAAACTGGCGCTGACCAACAAGGTGTCGGCGCAGTCCCCGGCGAGCACGGGGTTCTTCCGGCCGGTCAGCGTCCACGAATCACCTTGCTGCACAGCCTTCGTGCCCACCTCGACGGACGGCGTGCGCTGGCCCGGCTCGAGATGGGCGAAGGCCAGCAGCCGCTGTCCGCCCGCGACCTCGTCGAGCAGTTGCTTCTGCTCAGCGCTGCCCAGCTCGGCGATCAGCGCACCGGGACCCAGCGCGGCGTGTAGCACCGGTTCGGGCGCCAGCCGGCGCCCGACCTCGTGCAGCACCACCATGATCTCGATCTGGCCGGACTCCTCCGGCTCGAAACCGAGACCGAGAATCCCGGTGTCCGCGAGCTGATTCCAGACCTCGCGGCTCCAGCCGAGATCGGAGCCGATGATCTTGTTGCGGCTTTCCGGGTCATAGGTGCGCGACAACAGGTCGCGGGTGGTGTCGCGGAGCAGGGCTTGCTCGTCGCTCAAGTGAAAGTCCATGGCTGCCTCACAATCCCAGAATCGTCGACGCGATGATGTTGCGCTGCACTTCGCTGCTGCCGCCGTAGATCGTCGTCTTGCGGTAGTTCAGGTAGTGCGGCGCACTGTGTTGCGCCCAGGACGGCGATGAAATGTCTTCGCCGTCGGCCGGCAGCGCATCCGGCCCGGCCACCTCGACGAGCAGTTCGGTGGCGGCCTGTTGCAGTTGGCTGCCGCGCAGCTTGAGCACCGACGAGGCCGGGTTGGGCTGCCCGTCCGCGGAGTCGGTCACCACCCGTGATTGCGTGAGTTCCAGTGCGAGCAGCTCGTTTTCGGCCTCGGCCAGCCGCGCCGCGAACAGCGGGTCGTTAAGCACCCCGGTAGCCTCGGCGTGCTTCTTGACCTCGGCGAGGCGTACCTTGGTCCGCCCTACCCCGGCGATGCCCGTGCGCTCGTTACCCAGTAGGAACTTCGCGTACGTCCAGCCCTGATTCTCTTCTCCGACAAGCTGGTTGGCGGGCACCCGGACGTCCTCGAAGAAGATTTCGTTGATCTCCTGCCCGCCGTCGATCGTCTTGATGGGCCGCAGCGTGATGCCCGGCGTATTCATCTCGAAGAGCAGGAACGAGATGCCGGCCTGCCGCTTGGGCGCCTGCGGATCGGTGCGCACCAGGCAGAAGATCCAGTCCGCGTACTGGCCCAGCGTCGTCCAGGTCTTTTGGCCGTTGACGACGTAGTTGTCGCCGTCGCGGACTGCGGTGGTGCGCAGGGACGCCAGATCGGAGCCGGCTTCGGGTTCCGAGAACCCCTGGCACCACCAGATGTCGAGGCTTGCCGTCGGGGGCAGGAAGCGTTTTTTGACCTCCTCCGAACCGAATTCGGCGATCACCGGGCCCACCATCTTGGTGTTGAAGTTCAGCGGCTCGGGGACACACGCCAGCTGCATCTCGTCGGCCCAGATCTGATGCTGTGTCGGCGTCCAGTCCTTGCCGCCCCACTCGACCGGCCAGCTCGGTACGGCCAGCCCGTGCTCGTGCAGGATCTTGTGACTGGTGACGATGTCGTCGTGGATCGCCTGCGCTGACCCCTGGCGCACCCGCTCGCGCAGCTCCTCGGGAATCTTTGTCGTGTAGATGTTGCGAAGCTCGTCGCGGAACGCGGCTTCCTCGGGTGTGAGCGCCAGTTGCATTGGCAGCCTCCTGTCGTTTTGGGGTGACCGTGACGACACAGCGCCCAGAGCTGTTTTCTGACGGTGCCGGTCGTTCGCTCGACCTCCATCTTGACCCATCCGTCGCGGGCCCTGTGCACAGCCTCGGGTTAATCCACAGATCGGCCCGGCGGCACCGCACATCGGTGCCGTTGCGGTGGTGCGCGGACCTACCGTCGGCCCATGCGAACAGAACTCCCGGCAGAGCGCCTGCAGCGACGGCTCAACGCTGAACCGGAGACCGATGTGCACGCCGAACCCGAGGATGCCCCGACGGAGGACACCGGGGACGACGACCAGAATTCGCTGCTGCCCCGGTGGCTGCCCCACGCGTCGCAGGACCGCGGCTGGTTGGCCAAGATGCGTGCCGACCCCGGACGAGCCGGCGCCATCGGACTGGCGATCGTGGCAGCGCTGGCGGTGCTGATCACCGTGTTCACGCTGCTGCGTGACCGGCCCGCGCCGGTGATGTCGGCCAAGCTGCCACCGGTGGAGAAGGTGTCGACGGCCGGCCCCAGGTCATCGGCAAGCCCCGGTGCCGCACAGCCGCCGAGTCCCGACCGCCCGGTCGTCGTCAGTGTGGTCGGCCTGGTGCGCACGCCGGGCCTGGTAACCCTGGCACCGGGCGCGCGCATCGCCGATGCGCTCTCGGCTGCCGGAGGTGCGGTGAACGGGGCGGACACCATCGGATTGAACATGGCCCGGCCGCTCGGTGACGGCGAACAGATCGTGGTCGGTCTCGCCCCGGTGCCCGGGCAGCCGACGTCGTTGGGCAGCTCGGTGGCCACCGGAACGACGCCCACATCGAAGGCACCGCCAGCCGTGTCGGGATCGGTCAAGCCGAAGGCCGGCCAGGCCATCGACCTGAACACCGCGACCGTTCAGGACCTCGACGCGCTGCCCGGAGTCGGACCGGTCACCGCCGCCGCGATCGTGGCGTGGCGGCAATCCAACGGCAAGTTCACCAGCGTCGACCAGCTCGCCGAAGTCGAGGGCATCGGGCCGGCGCGGTTGGAGAAGCTGCGCGCCTTGGTCCGTGTCTGACCCCGGTCATCCCGGGCCAGATGGATCGCCGACCGGGCACGTCGATGTGCGCCTGGTGCCGGCCGCATTGACCTGTTGGACGGTGACCGCCGGCGGGATCTGGTGGCAGGCCGGCCCGATCCTGGCCTGGTGCTGCGTCGGGCTGGTCGCCGCGTCCGGTGCGCTGGCGTGGCGCACTCTACGCCGGCCCGTCCGAAACGCTCGGCTCGAAGCGATCAGCGCCGGCCTCGCGGCGGTCGGTGTAGTCGGGGCGGGATACGGCTTCGCCATCGCGCTGCGCACCGACGCCGTCGTTCACCACCCGATCACCGCGGCCTTCGGCAGCACCGCCTCGGTCACGGTCACGCCCACCGAGAGCACGGTATCGCTCGGCAGCAGCCGGTTGATGTTTCGGGCCACGCTGCAACGCTTGCGCACCGCCCAAACATCCGGGCGGGTCGTCGTTTTCGCGCGCGCCTCGGACTTTGGCGCCGTGATGGTGGGCCAGCCGGTGCAGTTTTCCGCGCGCATCACCCGGCCGACCCGTCGCGACCTGACGGTCGCGGTGCTCAACGCTTCGGGGCGGCCGACCATGGGCACCGCAAGCGCCGTGCAGCGCGCCGCGCACGGGGTGCGCACCCGATTCGCCGCCGCCGCCCGCGACACGCTGTCCGGTGACCAGGCCGCGATGCTGCCCGCGCTGGTGCTTGGCGACACCACGGCGGTGCCGAGCGATTCCAGCCGCGATTTTCGCGCGGCCGGCATGACGCACCTGATGGCCGTGTCGGGCGCCAACGTGATGATCGTGTGCGCCGCCGTGCTGTTCTCGGCGCGGCTGATCGGCCCTCGGGCGGCCGTCGTGCTTGCCGCGCTGGCACTGGTGGCGTTCGTCATCGTCGTGCAGCCCACGGCGAGTGTGCTGCGGGCGGCGGTGATGAGTGCGATCGCGCTGGCGGGGATCTTGTCGGCGCGGCGGCGCCAAGCCATTCCGGCCCTGGCCGCCACGGTGCTGGTGCTGCTGGCCATCGCCCCCGCGCTGGCGGTCGACGTGGGGTTCGCGCTGTCGGTGGCCGCCACCGCCGCCCTGATCGTCATCGCGCCGGTCTGGTCGCGGCGCCTGGTTGGGAAGGGGTGGCCCAAGCCGCTGGCCGACGCGCTGGCCGTCGCCTGGGCCGCGCAGGTGGTGACCGCGCCTCTGGTCGCAGCGATCTCGGGCCGATTCAGTGTGGTTGCCGCGCTGGCGAACCTCGTCGTGGCCGCCGTCATCGCGCCGATCACGGTGCTGGGCACCGCGGCGGCCGCACTCTGCGGGATATGGCCGGCCGCCGCGCGGCTGCTGATCCGCTTCACCGGTCCCGAGTTGTGGTGGGTCGACGGTGTGGCCCGATGGGCGGCCAACGTGCCGGGCGCGACCCTGCCGGTACCGCAGGGTATGCCCGGCACGCTGATCGTCGGCGGTGCCACGGTGCTGGCAGTGGTGTTGTGGCGGTGGCGGCCATTCCGCGTCGTCGGGGGCGTGGCGGCGCTGGCCGGGCTGGCGTGGGCGCTGTCCGGCCTGGGGTAGGCCGGGTCGTCGAGCCGATCGATCCCCGGGCGGCGCAGTCGGTGGGGCGTGACACCATCGTGGGGTGAGCGAGGTTTCGCCGTTGCACCTGGTCCTGGGAGACGAGGAACTGCTGGTCGAGCGCGCGGTAGCCGACGTGCTGCGGTCGGCGCGAAAGCGGGCCGGCACCGACGACGTTCCAGTCAACCGGATGCGGGCGGGCGACGTCAGCACGTATGAGCTCGCCGAGCTGCTGAGTCCGTCACTGTTCGCCGACGAGCGCATCGTCGTGCTCGAGTCCGCCGGCGAAGCCGGCAAAGACGCTGCGGCGGTAATCGTTTCGGCCGCGAGTGACATGCCTGCGGGTGTGGTGCTGATCGTGGTGCACTCGGGTGGCGGGCGAGCCAAGGCACTGGCCACCGAGTTGCAGTCCCTGGGCGCCGAGGTGCACGCGTGCGCGCGGGTCACCAAACTCAGCGAACGCATCGACTTCGTCCGCAAGGAATTTCGCGGCCTGCGCGTCAAGGCCGACGAGGAGACGGTGACCGCGATGCTGGATTCGGTCGGTTCCGATCTGCGGGAGTTGGCCTCCGCCTGCTCCCAGTTGGTGGCCGACACCGGCGGGGCGGTCGACGCCGCCGCGGTGCGCCGCTATCACAGCGGCAAGGCCGAGGTGAAGGGCTTCGACATCGCGGATAAGGCGGTGGCGGGCGACATCGCGGGCGCCGCCGAGGCGTTGCGGTGGGCGATGATGCGGGGGGAGCCACTGGTGGTGCTCGCCGACGCGCTGGCCGAGGCGATCCACACGATCGGTCGGGTCGGGCCCCTGTCGGGTGATCCCTACCGGCTCGCGTCGCAGCTCGGGATGCCGCCCTGGCGGGTGCAGAAGGCCCAGAAACAGGCCCGGCGTTGGTCGCGTGAGTCGGTGGCGTCGGCGATGAAGGTGGTGGCGGCGCTCAACGCGAACGTCAAGGGAGCGGTGGTGGACGCCGACTACGCCCTGGAATCCGCGGTCAGACAGGTTGCCGAACTAGCCGCCCAGCGCGGCCGCTAAGGGACGCGTCGTCGGCCGGCAGGGCCTCAGATCTTGTTGAGTGCCTGCGCCAGCGCCGACTTCTTGTTCGCGGCCTGGTTCTTGTGGATCACGCCCTTGCTGGCCGCTTTGTCCAGCTTCCGGTTGGTCGACACCAGCAACTCGGCGGCCTTCTCCTTGTCGCCTGCGTGGGCGGCCTCGCGGAAGGCGCGGACGGCGGTACGCAGCGACGACTTCACCGACTTGTTGCGCAGGCGAGCGCGCTCGTTCGTCTTGTTGCGCTTCTGCTGCGACTTGATGTTGGCCACGCTGGAGTTCCTTCTTCGATTAGACGTTTTGTGGGGCGCCGGATATCACCACAGCGACTGCCCAGGTTATCAGTGAGTTACGTTTTCTCCCAAAACGGGAACACGTGGGCTGCCAACGTCGACTTGAGGCAGCATCTGAACAGTGAGTCTTACGAACCAGCTTGACGACACCAAGCGGGGTTTCAGCGCTGCGCGTTCCGAGCGCATTTTCGGCGGGTACAACGGGTCTTCGGACGCGTACGAGATGGCCTTCGACGAGATGTTCGATGCCCAGGGCGCCGTCCGTGGCCCTTACCGGGGTATCTACGCCGAGCTCGCGCCGTCGGACGCCTCGGAGCTCAAAGCCCGCGCCGAAGCGCTCTCCCGCGCCTTCCTCGATCAGGGCATCACCTTTTCGCTATCGGGTCAGGAGCGGCCATTTCCGCTGGACCTGGTGCCGCGGGTCATCTCGGCCGCCGAGTGGACGCGCCTGGAGCGCGGCATCACCCAGCGGGTCAAGGCGCTCGAGATGTACCTCGATGACATCTACGGTGACCAGGAAATACTGAACGATGGGGTGATCCCGCGCCGACTGGTCACCTCTTGCGAACATTTTCACCGCCAGGCGATGGGCATCGTCCCGCCCAACGGCGTGCGGATTCACGTCGCCGGAATCGATTTGATTCGCGATGAAAAGGGCATCTGGCGGGTTCTCGAGGACAACCTGCGCTCGCCGTCGGGCGTGTCCTACGTCATGGAGAACCGGCGCACCATGGCGCGAGTCTTTCCGAACCTGTTCGCCACCCACCGGGTGCGCGCGGTCGACGACTACGCCTCGCACCTGCTGCGGGCGCTGCGCAACTCCGCGGCCACCAACGAGGCGGACCCGACCGTGGTCGTGCTGACCCCGGGCGTCTATAACTCGGCCTATTTCGAGCACTCCCTGCTGGCCCGCCAGATGGGCGTCGAGCTGGTCGAAGGGCGCGACCTGTTTTGCCGCGACAACCAGGTGTACATGCGGACCACCGAGGGCGAGCGTCAGGTGGACGTCATCTATCGGCGCATCGACGACGCCTTCCTGGACCCACTGCAGTTCCGCGCCGATTCGGTGCTGGGTGTGGCCGGCTTGGTCAACGCCGCCCGCGCCGGCAACGTGTCCATCTCCAGCGCGATCGGCAACGGCGTGGGCGACGACAAACTCGTCTACACCTACGTCCCCACGATGATCGAGTACTACCTGGGCGAAAAACCTCTGCTGGCGAACGTGGAGACGTTGCGCTGCTGGCTGGATGACGAGCGGGCAGAGGTGCTGGATCGCATCGACGAACTGGTACTCAAGCCGGTGGAGGGGTCCGGAGGCTACGGCATCGTGTTCGGTCCGGAGGCCTCGGAGAAGGAGTTGGCCGCCGTCGCCAAAAAGGTGCGCGACGACCCCCGGAGCTGGATCGCGCAGCCGATGATGGAGCTGTCGACGGTGCCGACGCAGATCGGGAACACCCTGGCGCCCCGCTACGTGGATCTGCGACCGTTCGCGGTCAACGACGGCAACGACGTGTGGGTGCTGCCCGGCGGGCTGAGCCGGGTGGCCCTGGTCGAAGGATCGCGGGTGGTCAACTCCAGCCAGGGCGGTGGTTCCAAGGACACCTGGGTGCTGGCGTCGCGAGCGGCCGCGGGCGACCATGAGCTCGAGGCGGCGGAGGTGGTGCGCTCGTTGCCCACCTCGATGCCCGACCCGATGGAAGACGCGCAGCGGCTGACGTCTCAGCTGGCGCAACCCACCGACCTGCCCCAGCGCGGCAAGCTCAAGCAACAGCAGCAACAAAAGGCGGCGGACTGATGCTGGCACGTAACGCCGAGTCGCTCTACTGGATCGGTCGCTATGTCGAACGTGCCGACGACACGGCACGAATCCTGGATGTGGCGCTGCACCAACTGCTCGAGGATTCCAGCGTCGACCCGGATCAGGCCTCGCGCCTGCTACTGCGGGTGCTCGGGATCGACCCGCCGGATCACCACCTGGACGTGTGGTCGTTGACGGACTTGGTGGCGTATAACACCAACACCCAGGGCGGCAGCTCGATCGTCGACGCCATCACCGCGGCGCGTGAAAACGCGAAATCGGCGCGCGAGGTGACCTCCAGCGAGATCTGGGAGTGTCTCAACACCACCTATCACGCCCTGCCCGAACGTGAACGTGCCGCCAAACGCCTTGGGCCACACGACTTTTTGTCATTTATCGAAGGACGTGCGGCAATGTTCGCCGGCCTGGCCGACTCGACCCTGTCCCGTGACGACGGTTACCGGTTCATGGTGCTGGGCCGTGCGATCGAACGGGTCGACATGACTGTGCGACTGCTGCTGTCGCGGGTCGGTGACAGCGCCTCTTCCCCGGCGTGGGTGACGCTGCTGCGGTCGGCGGGCGCTCATGACACCTACCTGCGCATCTATCGCGGCGTGTTGGATGCGAGCCGAGTGGTCGAATTCATGATGTTGGACAGGCTGTTTCCGCGTTCGGTGTTCTACTCGTTGCGACTGGCCGAACACAATTTGGACGAACTGGTCCGCAACCGGCAGAGCCGGATCGGGGCCACCGCCGAGGCCCAGCGGCTGCTCGGCCAGGCGCGCAGCGAATTGGAGTTCGTCCAGCCCGGCGTGCTGCTGGAATCGTTGGAAAGCCGACTGGCCGGGCTGCAGCGGACCTGCCATGACGTCGGAGAGGCGTTGGCGCTGCAGTACTTTCACGTGACGCCCTGGGTGGCGTGGTCGGACGCGGGCCAGCGCGCCCGGCTGGCCGGCAGGAAAGGGAACGGCTGATGTGGCGGCTGCGGGTCGTGCACACCACGGGGTACGCCTACCAGTCGCCGGTGACCGCTTCCTACAACGAGGCCCGGCTGACCCCACGGTCGAACACCCGGCAGAACGTCATCCTCAACCGCGTCGAAACCATCCCGGCGACGCGGTCGTACCGCTACATCGACTACTGGGGCACCGCTGTCACGGCGTTCGACCTGCACGCTCCCCATACCGATCTCACGGTGATGTCGTCCTCGGTCGTCGAAACCGAGCGGGCCGACCCACGCCCGACCGACGCGGTCTGGAGCGACCTGCAATCGGAGGCCGTGATAGACCGCTACGACGACCTGCTGCGCCCCACCGAACACACGCCCGCCAGCAAGCGGGTGGCGTCGGTCGGCAAGAAGATCAGCAAGACCCACGAGCCGGCCGAAGCCGTTGTCGCCGCAGCCGATTGGGTGCGCAATGAACTCGAATATCTTCCCGGGACCACCAGCGTGGCCTCGTCGGGGCTTGACGCGCTCAAAAAGGGCAACGGCGTCTGCCAGGACTTCGTGCACCTGTCGCTGATCTTGTTGCGCAGCATGGGAATTCCGGCGCATTACGTCTCGGGTTATTTGCATCCCAAGCGTGACGCCGTGGTGGGGGACACCGTGGACGGGCGAAACCACGCCTGGATCGAGGCGTGGACGGGCGCGTGGTGGAGCTATGACCCCACGAATGCCACCGAGATCACCGAGCAGTACGTCGGCGTCGGCGCGGGCCGCGACTACGCCGACGTTTCCCCGTTGAAGGGCATCTATTCCGGGGAGGGCGCCACCGACCTCGACGTGATCGTGGAGGTGACCCGGCTCGCCTAGCCGGGATGATGTTCGCTCGCCGTGAGCGGCGCGGGGATACCGTTGCAGGAATGAACGATTCAGCCGAGGGGGCGAGTCGGCCATATGAGAACCGACCCAGATGTGGCCGGTGGTGGGCCCTGACGGCGCTGTCCGTGACCTGCATCGGGCTGCTCGCCGGTGGGATCAGCATCGGGGTCGCCGTGGGCGGCGTCATGCCGTTGCCGTACGGCCCGGCGGGCGCCGTCACGAGCTACGTCCGGGCTCAGCCGGTGGCCGTGCGCATCATCGCCGTTGCGACGTTTGCGTCCTCGGTGCCGCTGGCGCTCTACGCGGCGATCGCCGGTGCCCGGTTGCGGCAACTCGGGGCGAGGGCCAGGTCCGCCGCGATCGCGCTGACCGGTGGCGCCCTGGCCGCCGGTGCGCTCGGCCTGGCCGGGTTGCTGGGCTGGACGATGTCGGTCCCGGAAGTAGCGGCGAACGCGGCGTTGGTCCGGGCGCTTTACCTGCTGGTGTTCCTCGTCGGCGGCCCGGGACACATCGTGGCGCTGGGACTGCTGGTCGGCGCACTCGCCGCGTCCGGCACAGGGGCGCTGCCCAGAACGGTCGCCCGGATCGGTCTGGCGACCGCCGTCCTCGCCGAAGTGACGGCGGTGGTGCTGATCTGGCCGGCGGTGGGCGTCATCCTGCCGGTCGCGCGGATCCTGTCGCTGACGTGGCTGACGGTGGTAAGCGTAGTGTTATCACCTGCGGCGCAACGAGATTCGACAGTCCGGTGAGCGGCGCCCGTCACGTCCGTGCGTCGACCTGGACCCGATGCAGATCGTCACCAAGTTCGATGCGCCCACCGAACTGCGCGGCCGCCAGAGCCCGCCACTGTTCTTCCTGGCCGGGCACCAGTGCCGGGACGTAATGCGTCATGACAAGGGTGCCCACCCCCGCGCGGGCTGCGGTCGCGGCCGCTTCCTCGACCGACGAGTGGTAGTCGCAGATGTCCTGCAGTCGCTGCTGAGGGATGGTGGCGACGATGTCCTTGCGGATCACGGTGTGCACCAGCGCGTCGGCGCCGGCTGCCAGCTCGTCCAGGCCGGCGCACGGGACGGTGTCGCCGGCGAGCACCACCGAGGCGCCCTCGTGGTCCATCCGAAAGCCGATGGTCGGGGCCACCGGCCGGTGATCGGTGGGGGCCGCCCGGATGGTTATTCCGTCGCCGTCCCAGACGGGGCCTTCGGTGTATTCGTGGACGTCGACCGCCGGCGGCTCGTTGATGTCGCGGTGATGGGCGATCCGGTAGCCGATGTCGTGCCGGAACGCGTTCAGCGTCGCCGCGACCGCCTCGGCGGTGCCGGGCGGACCGATGATGGGCAGCGGTGCGGGATCGGGGGTGAAGGTGCTGATCCACCGCGTGATGAGGATGTCGCCGAGGTCTGCGATGTGGTCGCTGTGCAGGTGAGTGAGCAGCAACGCCGTCAACCCGGCCGCACCCACACCGACCGCGGCCGCGCGCTGCAGCACGCCACGCCCGCAATCGACCAGAAACGACTGCCCGCCGGCACGCACCAGAGTTGACGGCCCGGCGCGGTTCGGATCGGGAATCGGACTTCCGGTACCCAGCAGCGTGACCTCGATCATGGCCCTATTTTGCAAGTCCGCGGTGCCCGCAGTTGACCAATCGGCCGATCAGCGGGCTTTTCACCGATTTGGACACGATCTGTATGCAGGTTCTTTTGGTGGCTGTTGCGCCGCGCGAGGAAGCCGTAGCCTGGTGTGAAGCGGATCACGACCCGGCTGGAGGCCTCGATGCGGATAGCGGACGTCTTGCGGAACAAGGGCGCGGCGGTGGTGACCATCAACCCCGACGCGACGGTTCGCGAGCTGCTTGCGGGGCTGAGCGACCAGAACATCGGCGCCATGGTGGTGGTCGGCGACGAGGGCGTGGTCGGCATCGTGTCGGAGCGCGACGTGGTGCGCCAGCTGCACACGCACGGCGCCAGCGTGCTGTCTCGTCCGGTGTCCAAGATCATGACGTCGATGCTGGCCACCTGCACCAAGACCGACGAGGTCGACGCCATCAGCGTGCTGATGACCAAGAATCGGGTGCGGCACGTGCCGGTCCTCGACGGCAAGAAGCTGATCGGCATCGTCAGCATCGGTGACGTGGTGAAGACCCGGATGGAAGAACTCGAGGCCGAGCAACAGCAGCTGCAGTCCTACATCACCCAGGGCTGACTGAACAGCACTCGGGTCCGCGCCGCTCGACGACCTGTCAACGCCAGGAGTATTCGGCGCGCAGGCGCGCGGCCACCACATCGAAGATCTCGCGATCCAGGATGGCGCCTTCGCGGCGAATGCCCTCTTCGGGCACGTCAAGCACCCGGTCCAGCCGGACCCAGCTGGGCCTGCCTTCGTAATCCCAAGGGCCAGAACCGATTCCGACCCAGTCGTGATCCGCGGCGTGGCGCTCCTGGCTGGAGACCATCAAGCCAAGCAGGACGCTGCGGTCCCGTCCCACGACCAGGACTGGGCGGTCCTTGCCCCGGGTGGGGTCGTCCTCGTAGACCACCCACGTCCAGACGATCTCACCGGGGTCGGCCCGGCCGTCCAGGCTCGGCGCGTACACCAACTTGCGGGCCCGGTGCGCGGTCGGCAGGCTGCCGCTGGTCACCGGCCTGCCGGTGACGGGCGCGTCGGAGGAAGGAGGTGAAACCGCGGCAATCACGTTCGCGGTGATCCGCACCGCCTGTTGCAGCTCACGCAGCACGGTCTGGGAATTCTGCACCTGGCGGACCAGGCGTGGGGCGCCGTTGAACACCAAATTCTCGGCAAACCGCTGAAACGTCTTCCACTGGGATTTCCGGGACGACGCCATATTCGCAGCATAGACGCGAGCGGCGGCGCGCGATCGTGACCAAGTAGGTCACGGCGGCCCTGTCTGGATACGCTGGACATACCCGCGATCCGCCTCAGAAACGGCGGCAAAGCACCCGTCGAGCTTGCACGCACCAGGAGATTCCCATCAGCAGTTTCGCCGACAAGACCTTCACTGCGCCGGCGCAGATTCGGAATTTCTGCATCATCGCCCACATCGACCACGGAAAGTCCACACTGGCCGACCGGATGCTCCAGCTCACCGGCGTCGTCGACGAGCGGTCGATGCGCGCCCAGTACCTGGACCGAATGGACATCGAGCGTGAGCGCGGGATCACCATCAAGGCCCAGAACGTGCGCCTGCCGTGGAAGATCTCCGGCGGCCCCGACGCCGGAAAAGAATACGTGCTGCACCTGATCGACACCCCCGGCCACGTCGACTTCACCTACGAGGTGTCGCGCGCGCTGGAGGCGTGCGAGGGCGCGGTGCTGCTGGTCGACGCCGCGCAGGGCATCGAGGCGCAGACCCTGGCCAACCTCTACCTGGCGCTGGACCGCGACCTGCACATCATCCCGGTGCTGAACAAGATCGACCTGCCCGCGGCCGACCCGGATCGCTACGCCGCCGAGATCGCACACATCATCGGTTGCGAGCCGGGCGACGTGCTGCGCGTCTCCGGCAAGACCGGAGACGGCGTCGCCGACCTGCTCGATCACGTGGTGCGCGAGGTGCCACCCCCGCAGGGTGAGGCCGACGCGCCGCTGCGGGCGATGATCTTCGACTCGGTCTACGACATCTACCGCGGCGTGGTGACCTACGTCCGGGTGGTCGACGGCAGGATCACCCCGCGTGAGCGCATCGCGATGATGTCGACCGGCGCGACCCATGAACTACTGGAGGTCGGCATCGTCTCGCCGGAACCGAAGGCCAGCGACGGCCTGGGCGTGGGGGAGGTGGGCTACCTCATCACCGGTGTCAAGGACGTCCGCCAATCCAAGGTGGGTGACACCGTGACGACGGCCCGCCACGGCGCCGCCGAAGCGCTGACGGGATACCGCGAACCCAAGCCGATGGTCTACTCGGGCCTGTACCCGGTGGACGGGTCGGACTACCCGGTCCTGCGCGACGCCCTGGACCGACTGCAACTCAACGACGCGGCCCTGACCTACGAGCCGGAGACGTCGGTGGCGCTGGGCTTCGGATTCCGTTGCGGCTTTTTGGGTCTGCTGCACATGGAGATCACCCGCGAGCGCCTGGAGCGCGAGTTCAACCTGGACCTGATCTCGACGTCGCCCAACGTGGTCTATCGCGTGATCAAAGAGGACAGCACCGAGATCCGGGTGACCAACCCGTCGGACTGGCCAGAGGGCAAGATCCGCGAGGTCTACGAGCCGGTGGTCAAGACCACGATCATCGCGCCAAGCGAGTTCATCGGCACCATCATGGAACTGTGCCAGTCGCGTCGCGGCGAGCTGGGCGGCATGGATTACCTGTCACCTGAACGGGTCGAGTTGCGCTACACCATGCCGCTGGGCGAGATCATCTTCGACTTCTTCGACTCGCTGAAGTCGCGCACCCGCGGCTACGCCAGCCTCGACTACGAGGAGGCCGGCGAGCAGGAGGCTCAACTGGTCAAGGTCGACATTCTGTTGCAGGGCGAGGCGGTCGACGCGTTCAGCGCGATCGTCCACAAGGACGGGGCGTCGGCCTACGGCAACAAGATGACCACCAAGCTCAAAGAACTCATCCCGCGCCAGCAGTTCGAGGTGCCCGTCCAGGCCGCCATCGGATCGAAAATCATTGCGCGCGAGAATATTCGTGCGATCCGCAAGGACGTGTTGTCCAAGTGTTACGGCGGTGACATCACCCGCAAGCGCAAACTTCTCGAAAAGCAGAAGGAAGGCAAGAAGCGGATGAAGACCATCGGGCGCGTCGATGTGCCGCAGGAGGCGTTCGTCGCGGCGCTGTCCGCCGACGCCGCGGGGGACAAGGCCAAGAAATAGCCATGCGAACACGTGGGGTCGCGGCGGCGTTGATGGCGGTCGCCGCGTTGGCGGCGGGCTGCGGAGGTGTTGTTCAAGGCACGGCGAAGCCGGCGCCGAACCTAAAGCCGGGACCGCTGCGCGGCGCGACGGTCAAGCAGGTGCTGCTGGACGGCGCGACGCTGTCGCGGATGCTCAATCAGACCTTCGTGGCGCGTGAACCGGCCGTATTCGGCGGGCCCGAAAAGCTTTATCAGGTCAAGCGATCGACGTCGCAGGCCGGTTGTCTGGGCGTGACGGCGATGTTGCAGCAGGGCGTATACCGGTCCGCCGACGTGAAAGACGTTGCGTCAGAATCATGGTGGAACAACGGCGAACCGGCGCAGGTGATCGTCGTTGAGGAGGGCGTGGTCACGCTTCCGTCGGCCGCGCAGGCGCAGGCGTTGTTCGCACAGTTCTCCCAGCAGTGGCAACAGTGCAACGGGATGACGACGTCCGAACAGTCCGGTCCGATCAGCACCACCAACGTGATAAGCGATGTGCGCGCCACCGATTCGACCCTCGCGGCCACCAAGACCGCGACGTCGATACTGCCCAACATGCCGCCCCTGCGGCCCACCCCGCAGGCGCGCGCCATCGGCATCCGGTCGAATTGCCTCGTCGAGGTCCAGGTGGTGTTCTTCGGCGGCCGACGGTCCTCCGACCCGGGATCGGCGGACATCAACTCCAGCGCCATCGACGTCGCGCGTGCCCTGATGGACAGAGTCAGCACACTGGGCTGACGCCGCGCCGGGAGCGGAAGGGCAGGGACGAAGTGAAGCGCAGCTGGCGCTCGCTGGCCGTTTGGATCGCGGTGCTGTTGACGCGCGGGTGCACCCAAACGACCTTTGGCACAGCAGTTTTGGCGCAGAACGCGGGCCGGGTGCCGGCAATCAAGGGGGCGTTGTTCGACGGCACCGCGCTGGCCAGGCTGCTCGGCCAGCCATTCCAGCCGTACCCGCACTACTCGGAGTTCGGGGGCGTCGACAAACTGGGGATTAATTGGGATAACGGGCAGCCGGCCGACTGCATCGGGGTCGTGCACCTGATGCAGCGGGTCACGTACGGCTCCGCACCGATCCAGCAGACGGCCGCCAAAATGTGGGTGCACAAAGGTGATTCCGTGAAGGTCGACAGCGTCCAGGAAGGCGTCGTCGCGTTGCGGACGGTCCCGGAGGCCAACGCGCTATTCGCCAGGTTCATCGCGCAGTGGCAGAAGTGCGACCGGACTACGCTGACCGTGGAGCCCATCGATGTATGGGGGTCGGACGTCGG
The DNA here is from genome assembly GCF_059812385.1 of Mycobacterium sp. NGS58. Classification (NCBI taxonomy): domain Bacteria; kingdom Bacillati; phylum Actinomycetota; class Actinomycetes; order Mycobacteriales; family Mycobacteriaceae; genus Mycobacterium; species Mycobacterium sp. NGS58. The sequence continues at coordinate 52,131 of NZ_JCALCO010000006.1, forward strand.
ACTCACCCACGCGCTGATGGACAAACTCAGCGTCCGCGGTTGACGCGCCCTACATCGGCGCGTTCGCCGGCTGGAACATTCCGGATCCGTCGGCTTCCTCCTCGGCGCGGATGACGTGCACCACCGCATTGATCAACGCCAGGTGGGTGAACGCTTGCGGGAAGTTGCCCAGTTGCCGTCCGGTGCGCGGCTCGATCTCCTCGGCGTAGAGGTGCAGCGGGCTGGCGTAGGACAGCAGCCGCTCACAGAGGCGTTTGGCGCGCCGCACCTCCCCGATTTCGACCAGCGCCGACACCAGCCAGAACGAACAGATCGTGAAGGTTCCCTCCTCGCCGGACAGCCCGTCATCGGTCTCCTCGACCCGGTAGCGCAGCACCAGGCCTTCCTGGGTGAGTTCGTCGGCGATCGCCAGGACGGTGTTCCGCACCCGCGGGTCATCCGGGGGCAGGAACCGCGTCAGCACCACCAACAGCAGCGAGGCGTCCAGCGCGTCGCTGCCGTAGCGCTGGGTGAACACCCCGCGGGAGTCCACGCCGTGCTGCAGGATGTCGTTCTTGATCTCCTCGGCGATCCCCCGCCACTGCTGGGCATAGCTCTTCTCGCCCTGCCGCTCGGCCAGCTTGGCGCCGCGGTCGAGCGCCACCCAGCACATCACCTTCGACGACGTGAAATGCTGCGGTTCCCCGCGCACCTCCCAGATGCCGCGGTCCGGCTCGCGCCAGTGCTTGATCGCCTCCTCCACCTGCTTCTTCAGCACCGGCCACAACGTCTCCGGGACTTGCTCGCGCGACTTGGCGTGCAGGTAGAAGGAGTCCAGGATGGAGCCCCAGATATCGTGCTGAATCTGGTCGTAGGCGCCGTTGCCGATTCGCACCGGGCGGGCGTGGTCATAACCGGACAGGTGATGCAGCTCTTCTTCGACCAGGCTGCGCTCACCGCCCACGCCGTACATGACCTGCAGGGGATGCCGCTCGTTGTGGTTGGCGCCGGAGACGTCGGCGATGAACGCGAAGAAATCGTCGGCCTCGCGGTCGAGTCCCAGCGTGTACAGGCCCCACAACGCGAACGTCGAGTCGCGCACCCAGGCGTAGCGGTAATCCCAATTGCGTTCGCCCTGCGGCGTTTCCGGCAGCGACGTGGTGCTGGCCGCCAGCAGCGCACCCGTGGGCGAGTAGGTCAGACCCTTCAACGTCAGCGCGCTGCGCTGCAGGTAAGCCCGCCACGGGTGGTCCGGGAAGTTACCGATGTTGATCCACTGCCGCCAGCACTCGGTGGTCTGCCACATCTTGTCTGCGGCCTCTTGATACGTCTGGGGCGCCGGGTGCTTGGTCCAGCTCAGGGCGACGAACACGTCGTCGCCCTCTTTCATCCGGGTGCGCGCGCGTGCCTCCCGGCCCTCCAGCCCGATGCGCAGATTGCTGGTGAGCCGCAGCGTCGGGTGGGCGTCGGGGTCCTTGGTGGCGCGTGCGACGGCCTCACCGTACGCGTTGGCGGAGTACTCCCAGGCGGCGCCGACGCGGTGGTAGTCGAACGCCGGCTCGCAGCTCATCATCAATTCGACGGTGCCGCTGACGCAACGCACGGTGCGCAGCAGGATGTGCTCGGCGTCCCAATCCATCGGCGTGCGGCGATGGGTCCGCGACCGGCGCTCCACATCGTGCCAGGGGCCCATGACCAGCGCATCCCGCACGATCAGCCACCCGGTGTGGGTCTGCCAGGTGGTCTCCATGATGAGGCTGCCCGGAAGGTACCGGCGCGCCGAGGGCACCGAGACGCCGTACGGTCCCAGCCGGAAGTGGCCGGCGCTGCGGTCCAAGATGGCGCCGAACACGCTGGGGGAGTCCGGTCGCGGCACACACAGCCATTCCACCGACCCGGCCGGCGAGATCAGGCAGGTGGTCTCCCAGTCCGACAGGAACGCATAGTCGGCGATCGGCGGAAACGGATTCCGCAGGGCTGCGCTGGGAGCCAGCGGCCCGGCCGTGCGCAAGTCGATCGACGCAGACAGCGCGGCCGTGGCGGCCGCGGGAAACGCTTCCTCGGGCGCTGTGTCGGCCGGCTGGTCTTCGGGTTGGGCGTGCAGAACCATCTGGACATCATTGCTGCTCAGTGATCGCGCGTCCAACGTTTCGCCGACGTGGCGCGCCCCGGGCCGTCATGCGCCGGCGTTCACCCATTGGTCTGCGGCAGCCGGGCCGAATAGGGTAAGCCGCGTGAACGCGTTCCTCAATTGGTGGGACGGCAACGAGCTTTGGCTTTCGGGGCTCCCTTTCGTACTCCAGGCCATGGTGGTGATGCCGATCGTGCTGGTCGTCGCCTACGCGGTGGCAGCAGCGTTAGACGGCCTCCTGGGCAAGGGCATCGAGCTGATGCGCCGGGCCCGTCATGCCGACGGAACGCCCGAGTAACACGCATGCCTCGATCACACGTGACCCTGATCCTTGGCATCCTGGTGGCGCTGGTGCTCGTCACGTGGTTGGTAACCCACCTGATGCACCACTAGCGTGCGTTCGCTCACCCCCGTTGCGGTGGCGGCAACGTCAATTCCTGTTAGGCTTCCCGCCATGCGCGTGGCATTCGGCATTCCGGGTTGCTATGCCTTTGTGCACTGTTGTCGCTGACTCCCACACCCGTACGCGGTCTGGTCTGGAGTTTTCGAACCCTCCTGAAGTTCTAGGTGCCTATCCGCAGTAACGGGACCAAATCCCCCCGTTCCGCATCGGAAGGCCCTCCATGGACATCAGGACCGCATCACATTGGCGGCCCGTCCTCGCCCTCGCCCTGATTGCCGGCCTCATCGCCGGGTGCCACGGCGGTGCCAGTGATGCCGTCGGCGGCGGCGGGCTGGACAACGCGCGCACCAGCATCACCCTGGTCGCCTATTCGGTCCCAGAACCGGGGTGGAGCAAGATAATTCCGGCGTTCAATGCCTCCGATGAGGGCAAGGGCGTGCAAGTCGTCACCTCCTATGGGGCATCCGGCGACCAGTCCCGCGGTGTCGTCGACGGCAAGCCGGCCGACGTCGTGAACTTCTCCGTCGAACCCGACATCGCTCGTCTGGTGAAGGCCGGCAAGGTTTCCAAGGACTGGAATGTCGACGCTACCAAGGGAATACCGTTCGGCTCGGTGGTCACACTCGTGGTACGAAAGGGCAACCCGAAGAACATCAAGGATTGGGATGACCTGCTTCGGCCGGGCGTCGAAGTCATCACCCCCAGCCCGCTGAGTTCCGGATCGGCCAAGTGGAATCTGCTCGCGCCGTACGCCGTCAAGAGTGAAGGCGGCGCACACAGTGACGCCGGTGTGGATTTCATCAAGAAGCTGGTGACCGAACACGTCAAACTGCGCCCCGGATCGGGCCGGGAAGCCACCGACGTCTTCGTCCAGGGCAGCGGTGATGTGTTGATCAGCTACGAGAACGAGGCCATCGCCACCGAGCGGGCCGGAAAGCCGGTCGAACACATCAATTTGCCGCAGACCTTCAAGATCGACAATCCGGTGGCCGTCGTCACCACCAGCCCGCATCTGGATGCCGCCGTCGCCTTCAAGAACTTCCAATACACGGCCGCGGCCCAAAAGGTCTGGGCGCAGGCCGGTTTCCGCCCGGTCGATCCGGCCGTCGCCGCCGATTTCCGAAACCAGTACCCGGTGCCGGCGAAATTGTGGACCATCGCCGACTTGGGTGGCTGGGCCACAGCGGATCCGCAGCTGTTCGACAAGACCACCGGGAGTATCACCAAGATCTACACGAAGGCCACCGGATGACGGCCATCACGCCGGACCCGCTGGCAATCCGGCCCGAGCGCGGCGGCGACGCACCACCCGGACCGGTTGCCGGCCGCGGCCGCGGGACCACCGCCCTTCGGGTCGGAGCGGCCACGGTGTGGCTGTCGGTGATCGTGTTGCTGCCGCTGGCGGCAATCGCCTGGCAATCCGCCGGTGGCGGCTGGCGCGCCTTCTGGCTCGCGGTCTCCTCGAATGCCGCGGTCGAGTCGTTCCGGGTGACCCTGACGATCTCGGCGGGGGTCACCGTGCTCAACCTGGGCTTCGGCCTGGTGATCGCGTGGGTGCTGGTGCGGGATGACTTTCCGGGCAAGCGGCTGGTCGACGCGATCATCGATCTGCCGTTCGCACTGCCCACCATCGTCGCCAGTCTGGTGATGCTGGCGTTGTACGGCAACAACAGCCCGGTCGGCCTGCACCTGCAGCACACGTCGTGGGGTGTGACGGTGGCGCTGGCCTTTGTCACGCTGCCGTTCGTGGTGCGCGCCGTCCAGCCGGTGCTCTTGGAATTGGATCGCGAAACCGAGGAGGCCGCGGCGTCGCTCGGTGCCAGCGGTCCGAAGATCTTCACCTCCGTGCTGCTGCCGTCGCTCCTGCCCGCGTTGTTATCCGGGGCGGGCCTGGCATTCTCACGAGCGATCGGCGAGTTCGGATCCGTGGTGCTCATCGGTGGTGCGGTGCCGGGCAAGACCGAAGTGTCATCGCAGTGGATACGCACCCTGATCGAGAACGACGACCGCACCGGCGCCGCTGCAATATCGATTGTCCTGTTGGCGATTTCGTTTGTCGTGCTGCTCATCCTGCGAATCGTGGGCGGGCACGCCGCCAAGCGAGAGGAACTGTCCGCATGACATCGTCTGCGGGAGTGCGCTATTGGTTGCGGTTTATCGCGCTCGGCTACATTTTCGTCCTGTTGGTCGTGCCGGTGGCATTGATACTGTGGCGGACATTTCAACCCGGGCTCGGCCAGTTCTACGCCTGGGTGAGCACCCCGGCCGCGATATCGGCGTTGAACTTGACGCTGCTGGTGGTGGCCATCGTGGTGCCCCTCAACGTCGTGTTCGGCATTCCCACGGCATTGGTGCTGGCGCGCAACAGGTTTCGTGGCAAGGGTGTGCTACAGGCCGTCATCGATCTTCCGTTCGCGGTCTCACCCGTCATCGTGGGTGTGGCGTTGATCGTGTTGTGGGGGTCGGCCGGCGCGCTCGGGTTCGTGGAGCAAGACCTCGGGTTCAAGATCATCTTCGGCCTGCCGGGAATCGTGCTTGCCAGCATCTTCGTCACGCTTCCCTTCGTCGTTCGCGAAGTGGAGCCGGTGCTGCACGAGCTGGGCACCGACCAGGAGGAGGCGGCGGCGACGCTGGGTTCGGGCTGGTGGCAGACCTTTTGGCGGATCACCTTGCCGTCCATCCGGTGGGGTCTGACCTACGGCATCGTGTTGACCATCGCACGTACCCTGGGGGAATACGGCGCCGTGCTGATGGTGTCGTCGAACCTGCCGGGGAGGTCGCAGACGCTGACCCTGCTCGTCTCCGACCGCTACAACCGCGGCGCGGAGTACGGCGCCTACGCACTGTCCACGCTGCTGATGGGAGTTGCCGTGCTGGTGTTGGTTTTCCAGGTGGTGCTTGACGCCCGCCGCGCACGAGCGGCCAGACAGGCCTGACGAGGGGAATGACCATGACTGGTACCGACAGCGACGACCTCGCCATCATCGTGCGTGACGCCAACAAACGTTATGGCGATTACGTTGCCCTGGACCACGTGGATTTCGTCGTGCCCACCGGCTCGCTGACGGCATTGTTGGGTCCCAGCGGTTCGGGCAAATCGACCCTGCTGCGTACCATCGCCGGCCTCGACCAGCCCGACACCGGAACCGTCACGATCTACGGCAATGACGTGACGCGGGTGCCACCCCAGCGCCGCGGCATCGGCTTCGTGTTCCAGCACTATGCGGCGTTCAAGCACTTGACGGTCCGCGACAACGTGGCCTACGGGCTCAAGGTCCGCAAGCGACCCAAGGCCGAAATCAAAAGCAAAGTGGACAATCTACTGGAAGTGGTGGGACTGAGCGGGCTGCAGGGCCGCTACCCCAACCAGCTGTCCGGCGGTCAGCGGCAGCGGATGGCACTCGCGCGGGCGCTGGCCGTCGACCCGCAAGTGCTCCTGCTCGACGAGCCGTTCGGCGCGCTGGACGCCAAGGTGCGTGAGGATCTGCGAGCGTGGCTGCGGCGCCTGCACGACGAGGTGCACGTGACCACGGTGCTGGTCACCCACGACCAGGCCGAGGCATTGGACGTCGCCGATCGCATCGCCGTGCTGAACCAGGGCCGAATCGAGCAAATCGGCTCCCCAACCGACGTCTATGACGCGCCGGCGAACGCATTCGTGATGTCGTTCCTCGGTGCGGTGTCCACGCTGAACGGCACCCTGGTGCGCCCGCACGACATCCGGGTGGGTCGCAACCCCGAGATGGCGATCGCCGGCGGGGACGGCACCGCCGACTCCGTCGGCGTGGTGCGCGCCGTCGTCGACCGGGTGGTCACGCTGGGTTTCGAGGTACGGGTCGAGTTGACCAGCGCCGCCACCGGCGGCTTCTTCACCGCCCAGATCACCCGCGGTGACGCCGAGGCGCTGGCCCTGCGGGACGGCGACACCGTCTACGTGCGCGCCACCCGCGTCCCGCCGATCGCCCTCGATTCGACCGACGCCGGTCGTGCGGCCGGGGCCGACGAGGATGACAACACACTGACGTCGGCGTAACGGCCCGAATCGTCATCGGTTTGCGCGCTGTCGTTACGACGCGTGCAATCCGCATTCGGTCTTGGCCCGCCCCTGCCAGCGTCCGCTGCGCGGGTCCGCGCCCGCCAGCGGCTTGGCCGTGCAAGGCTCGCAGCCGATCGACGAATAGCCTTCGTAGATAAGCGGATTCACCAGCACGCTGTGCTCGTCGATGTAATTCTGCACGTCTTCGTCGGACCATTCGACCAGCGGGTTGACCTTCACCAGCTTGAAGCCCTCGTCGAAGCCGACCACCGGGGCGTTGGCGCGTGCGGCCGTCTCGCCGCGGCGCAGCCCGGTCACCCAGGCGGAGTATCCGCGCAGCGTCTTGCCCAGCGGCTCGACCTTGCGAAGCCGGCAGCACTCACCGGGGTCGCGCGCGAACAGGTCCTTGCCCAGCATCTTGTCCTGCTCGGCGACGCTCTGCTCGGGCGTGACATTGAGCACCCGAATGTCATACACGGACTCGATCGCGTCCCGGGTGCCGATGGTTTCCACGAAGTGGTATCCGGTGTCCAGGAACACTACGGGCACGCCCGGACGCGCCTTTGCCGCCAGATCGATCAGCACGGCCTCCTGCATGCTGGAGGCCACCACATAGTTACAGGTGGCCCAGCCCCGCGGCCCATTGACACCGCCGAATGTCCGGTCAGTCCAGCGCAACACGTCGGCGGCGCTGGCGCCCTCCAGCTCGGCCGCCCCGCGCGCGGCCAGCGCGCGCAGTTCGGCTTCCGGAAGTCTGGTTGGTCGTTCGCTCATCGCAAATCGTCCTCGTCTGCCCTCATAGCCCACTGTGCGAAACGTTCACCCTCGCCGCGATATTTCAGGAAGTTGCGTGTGACCCGTTCGATGTAGTCGCCGAGCTCGTCGCTGGTGACCTTGTGCTGACGCAGCTTTCGGCCAAACCCGCTGTCCAGGCCCAGGCTGCCGCCCAGGTGAACCTGGAAAGCCTCGACCGAGCCCCCCTGTCCGTCGTCGACCATCTGGCCCTTGAGCCCGATGTCGGCAACCTGGATGCGCGCGCATGAATTGGGACAGCCGTTGATGTTGACGGTGATCGGCACGTCGAGTTGCTCGTTGATGTCCGCGAGGCGGCGTTCCAGGTCGGGCACCAAAGACTGCGCCTTGACCCGGGTTTCGGCGAAGGACAACTTGCAGAACTCAATCCCGGTGCACGCCATCACATTCCGGCGCCAGTGCGACGGCCGCGTGTGCAGGCCGAGTGCCTCCAGGCCCGCAATCAGCTCGTCGAGCTTGTCGTCGGGTACGTCGAGGATGACCAGCTTCTGGTAAGGGGTGAGCCGGATCCGGTCCGAGCCGGTCCGCTCGGCGAGGTCGGCCACCGCGGTGAGGATGGTGCCCGACACCCGTCCCGCGATCGAGGCGACGCCCACCGCGTTGAGCCCGTTTTTGAGCCGCTGCACGCCGACGTGGTCGATCGGGTGCTTCAGCGGCTCGGGAGCCGGGCCGTCGATCAGCGGACGCTTGAGGTATTCGGTTTCCAGGATTTCGCGGAACTTTTCGACGCCCCAGTCCTTGATGAGGAACTTCAGCCGCGCCTTGGACCGCAGCCGTCGGTAGCCGTAGTCGCGGAAGACGGAGGTCACCGCGTTCCACACCTCGGGCACCTCGTCGAGCGGCACCCAGGCGCCCACCCGCTGGGCCAGCATCGGGTTGGTCGACAGCCCGCCACCGACCCACAGGTCCAGTCCCGGGCCGTGCTCGGGGTGGTTGACGCCGATGAACGCGATGTCGTTGACCTCGTGCACCACATCCTGCAGGCCCGAGATCGCGGTCTTGTACTTGCGCGGCAGGTCGGCGAAGTCCGGCTGGCCGATGTAGCGGCGCGCGATCTCCTCGATCGCCCAGCTGGGGTCGAGCACCTCGTCGAGTGACTCCCCGGCCAGCGGTGAGCCCAGGATCACCCGGGGGCAGTCGCCGCACGCCTCGGCGGTCTGCAGCCCCACCTCGGCCAGCCGCCGCCAGATTTCGGGAACGTTCTCTACCTCGACCCAGTGGTACTGCACATTCTCGCGGTCGGTGATGTCGGCCGTGTCGCGGGCGAATTCGGTGGAGATCTGGCCCACCGTGCGCAGCGCGGCCGCCGAGAGCGCGCCGCCGTCGCAGCGCACCCGCATCATGAAGTACTTCGCTTCCAGCAATTCCGCATTGTCGTCGCCGGTGAACGTGCCGTCGTAGCCCTGTTCGCGCTGGGTGTAGAGGCCCCACCAGCGGAAACGCCCACGCAGATCGCTCTTGTCGATGCTGTCGAAGCCGTTGCGGGCATAGACGGTCTCGATGCGCTCCCGCACGTCCAGCGGGGCGCCGGCCTGCTTCATCTCTTCGTTCGGGTTCAACGGCTCACGATTCCCCAGTGCCCATTGGCCCTCGTTACGAGGCTTCGCGGGTCGGGCGGTGGTCATCGGAAGTTCTCTCCTCTAAAAAGATCGCCAGCGCGGCCAGCACAGTTCACCGGCACTTATGGGTGGCGCGGAACCGTCGGCCAGCTGGAGACGCAGGGGGCCTGGGTCTACCACGTCAAGGCAGACAGATACAGCTGCAAACGCGCTTGAGATCAATGTGCCGTCTCGCTACCAGCACGATGTGCACGCTGGGCTGGTCGACAGTCACCGCACCATTGTGCCACGGATGCCGAAGGGCGGTGCGAGCAGGTTAAATCTTGGCTCACGGTGATTAAAATTACCGGCCGACCCTGGGAGATCGCACTGGCAAAGCCTTAGAAGTTCATGCGACCTTCGCTCGGGTGAGCGCCGCACCCGAGCCGACGACCCGGGCCTATTCGAGCCCTCGTGGGATCATTTGGCATGGCCATTCGCGAGGCACCGGTCGACCTGCCCGACGTCGGGGTCCTCGCCGGGCGGCCGTTTGGCATCTATGTGCATGTGCCGTTCTGCATAACCCGGTGCGGCTACTGCGATTTCAATACCTACACCCCGGCCGAGCTGGGTGGCGTCAATCCGGACGCCTGGCTCGGCGCGCTTGGGGTGGAACTGGAGCTGGCCGCCGCAAGGTTGCAGGCGCCGCCGGTAAGCACCGTGTTTGTCGGTGGCGGGACGCCGTCGCTGCTCGGGGGCCCGCGGATGGCGACGCTGCTGGGCATGGTGCGTCAGCACTTCACGCTGGCATCCGATGCCGAGGTCACCACCGAGGCCAACCCGGAGTCGGCATGGCCGGATTTCTTCGATGCCATCCGAGCGGCCGGCTACACGCGCGTGTCGCTGGGGATGCAGTCGGTGGCGCCGAAGGTATTGGGTGTCCTTGATCGCATCCACACGCCGAACCGGTCCGCGGCCGCCGCCCGCGAGGCGCTGGCCGCGGGCTTCGAGCACGTCAGCCTCGATTTGATCTACGGAACTCCGGGGGAGTCCGACGACGACCTGTTGTGCTCGGTCGACACCGCCATAGAGACCGGCGTGGATCACGTATCCGCCTATGCGCTGGTGGTCGAGGAAGGCACCGCGCTGGCCCGGCGAGTGCGGCGCGGGGAACTGGCCGCACCCGATGACGACGTCTTGGCCCACCGGTACGAATTGGTGGATGCGCGGCTGTCGCAAGCGGGTCTGTCCTGGTACGAAGTGTCCAACTGGTCGCGGCCCGGCGGTGAGTGCCGGCACAATCTCGGCTACTGGGATGGCGGCCAGTGGTGGGGCGCGGGCCCGGGTGCGCACGGGTACGTCGGTGCGACGCGCTGGTGGAATGTCAAGCATCCCAACGCTTATGCGGAGAGTTTGAGCGTCGCGGCATTGCCGGTGGCCGGGTTCGAGCAGCTCGATGCCGGCGCCTTGCACACCGAGGACGTGCTGCTGAAAACCCGGCTGCGGCAAGGCCTTCCAGTTGAGCTACTCAGCGCTGCCGAGCGCGATCGCGCCCAGCGTGCGGTTGCCGACGGGTTGTTGGTGTCGGACGGTGACAGGCTTGTCCTGACTCCGCGCGGACGGCTGCTGGCCGACGCGGTGGTGCGAACGCTATTGGGGTAGCGGCGTTGTCCGTACGGTCAGACGCCGAACCAATGTTCGAAGGCGCGGGCGATCTCGATGTAGAGCGGGATTCCCACGGTGACGTTGTACGAGAACGTCAGGCCCAGTGAGGCGGCCAGCGGCAACGTTGGGCTCGCCTCGGGGATCGCCAGGCGCTGCACCGCGGGAACGGCGATGTAGGAGGCCGCACCACACAGGACCGCGAATAGCACGTAGGTTCCGGTCTTGAAGTCGGTGTGAGTCAGCGATGCGTAGCTGCAGGCAACGATGATGCCCAGTGTCGCAAAGACATTCGGCGCCAACAGGCCGAATACGATGAAACCGGGTCCCGCGGTGCGAAGGTCCTTCAACTTGCGCGACGCCGTCATCCCCATCTCGAGCAGGAACAAACACAGCACACCCTGGAAGGCCAGCACGAAGAATTTGTCGTCGTCGGCGACGACCTTCTGTCCCTGCAGTCCACTGACGAGGCCGATGATGATGCCGCCCATCAGCAGGACGAGACCGGGATTGAGGAAGACCTCCTGGAACAGCTCCCGGGAAAAAATCGGCACCCTCTTGCTTTTGCGCGCGGGCCTCGGGTCCGGCTCCCAATCCGGGTGCTCCAGCTTTTCGAGCGAGAGCTCCAGCTCCTGCTCGATGGCGGCTTCCTCTTGGCTCTCGAGACTCTGGCCCTGCGGGGGACGCGCCGCGGTGCCGGGTCCGACGCCGACCTTGACGGGCGGCGTGTAGCCGTCCTCGTCGGGCATGTAGCCGGCGGAGTCCATCCCACGATGGCGCAGTCGCGCCACGAAATACAGGGCCACCAAGCAGCCCGGGATCTCCATGACCGCGAGCATCACCGGCATGTAGGCGTTGAAAGCGACGTTAACCGCTGCCAGGACGGCCACGCAGGTGGCAAAGGTTCCGGCCGAGTCCGACCCGTAGTAACCGGCGATGGTCGCGCGGTCGACTTTTCGCAGGGATTTGAGGCGACTGAGGCCCAGGTAGGCCAGGCCGCCGATCGCACAGTTCAGCACGAAGCCCAGGACCATGAATCCCACGATGGCCCCGACGCTCGACGCACTGACCTGTGCGAGTTCTTCCCCACCGTGCCAGCCGATAGCCAGCAACAGGTACATCGTCAATCCCTGATAGATGACGTAGGGAAATTCGAACCGCACCTTGAGGATGGGAATCAGGAACCCGAAGTAAAAGAACAGCAGAAGCGGTTTGAACAAGTTATGGGTGAAGTTGTGCCAGAACTCTTGCAGCATCGATGCCTCCGTTGGTTAGAGCGCTGATCTGGGGAAGCACCGTCCGCAAGCGGAGCAACCACGAAACATCCCGACGACCGTCAAGAATTTATCCCCACCGCTGACTCGCCGCCAGTTGAACACGCACAGGGAAACTGACGCCGCACGGCGCGCCGAGTGACCGTCAAAACCGCTGGTCAACGCGAAATCGATCGGACAAAATATCTCATTCGTGCGTCCCTCGCGCGCCATTAGTTTGGTGTGAACCTGCTGTGCATTTACTGTGGAGTTAATACGGGGTCAACGCGCCGACGAAACGAGTGACGGCCTGACGCCGGCTCCCTTTTTGCGGTGCGTTACCGACAGCCATGCCGACGGCGAGTAATGCGTCGTGATTTCCTCGAAACCGTCGACCCGGGAAACCGAAAGCACACCGGTCTGTTGATTGAGTTCGAGCTCGTCGCCTTCGCTTGCGTGCACTTCCTCGCCGTTGGAGAGCCGGATTATGAACACCGTGACCCTCCAATCCAGCGGATTCCGTGCGAGCGGGCGGTAAGCGCTATGAAAATTCTGGCCGCAGGAGCCGCTTGTTGTGCGGCCGCAATGTAAACGGTTGGGAAACACTTGGAGAGGCCGTCTTCATCGGCGCAGTCGAGGGACCGGTTGCGCGCAGCTACATAGGTTAGGCTACATTTACTAACCGTGACCGAGGTCAGCGTCGAGACAACTTCCGCCGACTCGGAGTCGCCGTCGATCCCGCTCCCCCCGCACACCGACCCGGCCGACCTGGCAGCCGCGCTGGTGGTGGAGCTGTCCGAGCGCGTCGGCGAAGAGTATCTGCTCTATGAGCGCAGCGGTGAATGGGTGCTGGCCACCGGCGTGCGCGCGATGATCGAGCTGGACAGCGACGAGCTGCGCCTGAGCCGTGACGGCGTGATCCGGAACGAACGATGGTCGGGCAGGCCTGGGCCGGTCCTCGGTGAAGCCATCGATCGGCTGTTGCTGGAAACCGACCAGCTCTTCGGCTGGATCGCCTTCGAGTTCGGCGTGTACCGCTACGGGTTGCAACAGCGCCTGGCACCGGGAACGGCGCTGGCCCGGGTGTTTTGGCCGCATGGCCGCATCGTGGTGACCCGGGAGGAGGTCCGGCTGTTCGGTACCTCCGCGGGCCACCGGGACGACGTTTTGAGCGTGCTGGACGACGGCGTGCCCGACGTGCGCGACGCCTCGGCGGTCGACGTGGTCGTTGACCCGTCCGCCTATCGCGATCGGGTGGCGTCGGCCGTCGGCGAGATCGCCGCCGGCCGTTATCACAAGGTGATCCTTTCCCGTTCTCTCGCAGTGCCTTTCGCGCTTGATTTCCCGTCCACGTATCGGCTGGCCCGTCGGCACAACACGCCGGTGCGGTCGTTCCTGCTGCGGCTCGGCGGCATCCGCGCCGTGGGTTATAGCCCCGAACTCGTCGCGGCGGTCCATCGTGACGGCCTGGTGGTGACCGAACCGCTGGCGGGCACGCGTGCGCTCGGTCATGGCGAGGTCCGTGACCGCCAGGCTCGCGACGAACTGGAGTCGAATTCCAAAGAGATTGTCGAGCACGCTATTTCGGTGCGAAGTTCGCTGCAGGAAATGGCCGAGATCGCCGAGCCGGGCACCGCCGTCGTCACCGACTTCATGACCGTGCGGGAACGGGGGAGCGTGCAGCACCTCGGCTCTACGGTCAGCGGTCGACTCGGTACGGGCAACGACCGGATGGATGCGCTCGAAGCGCTGTTCCCGGCGGTCACCGCGTCGGGCATCCCAAAAGCGAATGGCGTCGAAGCGATCATGCGCCTCGACGAGGGGCCACGCGGGCTGTACTCGGGTGCGGTCGTGATGATTTCGGCCGACGGGGGCCTCGATGCGGCGCTGTCGCTGCGGGCCGCATACGAATGTGACGGCAAGACGTGGCTGCGGGCCGGTGCGGGAATCATCGAAGGGTCCACACCCGACCGTGAATTCGAGGAGACCTGCGAAAAGCTGTCGACGCTCGCGCCGTATCTGATTGCTCGCCAATAGCTTTGCCGTTGCACGGCACCAGGCTCAGACCGCAGAGCTCGATTCGAGGTAGTCGGCCAAGATGCGGCCAACGAGCGATTCGATACTGGATTCGATCGACGAGGCGAGCGTGGCGGTGACGGTCGCCACCGCTTGAGTTCGGAAGCGCACCAGCATGGTGATCAGTTCGGCGATCTCGGCGTCGGCCGGCAGCGGTTCGCCGGGCTTGATGCGATCCAGCACGTGCTCGGCTCCCGCGCGCACCAGCATGTCGCTGATCTTGTCGATTTCGGGAACGATCTGCTCGTGGAGGTCTATGAGCTTGTCGAACTTGACGCCGTAGCCGCGGATTTCGTTGAAGGCTTCGATGAGCTTGGGGCGGGTGACCGTTGCTTGGTTCCCATCGATCCGGATCACCTGCAGCCCCACCAGGCGATCGAACGCGTCGGCGTCGTCGACCAGGCGCTGGGCGTCGGCCAGCGTCATCGTCTCGGGCTTCTCGGTAGTCCAGGTGCCGACGATGGCGGTTTCGAGGCCCAGGACGTCACCGAGGTTCTTGCCTTCCTCCCACGCGCTGAGCATCTCTCGCACGTGCGCGATGTTGTAACCGCGGTCGAGCATCGAGGTGATGAGCCGTAGCCGGGTCAGGTGGGTGTCGTTGAACAGCGCTATTCGGCCCACCCGCAGTGGAGGCGGCAGCAGTCCGCGATCGCGGTAGACGCGGATATTGCGGGTGGTGGTGCCGGCCAGCCGGGCCAGGTCGTCGATCCGGTATTCGCCGGAGTTCGCCGTGCCGTGCGGGTGCCGGGCGGCCGCATCGAAGAGCTGTGACACCGCCCCCTCGATGAGTTGGCGGTATTCCCGCGATTGGCGCCGAACCCTTTTGGGTGCGCGCCGCACGTTGTGCAGCACGCTCGCGATGGTGCCCGGGTCGGGCCGCGCAGCGCGTTCGGTTGCCATGTCAGTGCGGCATCTCAGGCCGACGCGGTGGCCTGCGACTTGGCGTGACGTGCCACCGCCTGATAGTCCTCGTACCGGAAATCCCTCATTTGGCGAAGATACTGCGTGGCGAAACCGGGGTACGTCGAGCCGTTGAATCCGTCCTTGGTGAGGTACCAGCTGCGGCAACCCGACATCCAGGTCGTCTTGGTGAGCCGGCGTTGCAGGCCCTCGTTGTGGCGACGCTGGACCTCTTCGCGCACATCGAGGTAGCGCAGGTCGTTGTTCAGCACGGCGGTGATCCCTCGTACCGCGTAATCCAGCTGACCTTCGATGTAAACCAGCAGCGAATTGTGGCCGGGCCCGGAGTTGGGGCCGGTCATGACGAACAGGTTGGGGTAGCCGTGCACGTTGATGCTCTTGTAAGCCTGTGCGCCATCGGCCCACTCGGCGGCCAGCGACCGGCCGCCGAGTCCGGTGACTCCAAAGGGCGGGCCGGTCAGGTGCACGTCGTAACCGGTGGCGAAGACGATGCAATCGAGGTGGTGTTCGATGCCGTCGCTGGTGCGAATGCCAGCCGGGCTCAACGTGGCGATCGGCCAGTCGATGAGCTTGCAGTTCTCGCGTTGCAGCGCGGGGTAGTAGTCACTTGAGACCAGCATGCGCTTGCAACCCGGCCGGAAGTCTGGCGTCAGCTGACGCCGCAACCACGGATCTTTCACCTGAGCGCGCAGGTGTACTCGCCCGAGCCGGGCGACCAGCGACGTCAACGGCGTGTCCCAGACCAGCGCCGTGGCGCTGGCTTCGTGGCCCCAGTAGAGCGCCTGGCGCGCAAGCTGTTGGGTGGCAGGAACTTTGGTGAACAGGGATTGCACGGCCGGCGGGGTGGCGACGTCCAGTCGCGGCAGCACCCAGCACGGCGTGCGCTGAAATACCTTGACGAACCCGGCCCGCTTGACCAGCTCGGGGATGATCTGGATTGCACTGGCACCGGTACCGATGACCGCGACGCGCTTGCCGGCGAAGTCGTAGTCGTGGTCCCACCGCGCGCTGTGGATCTTGTGTCCGCGGTAGCTGTTGAGGCCGCGGATGTCGGGAAAGCTGACGTCCGA
The DNA here is from genome assembly GCF_059812385.1 of Mycobacterium sp. NGS58. Taxonomy (NCBI): domain Bacteria; kingdom Bacillati; phylum Actinomycetota; class Actinomycetes; order Mycobacteriales; family Mycobacteriaceae; genus Mycobacterium; species Mycobacterium sp. NGS58. The sequence goes on from NZ_JCALCO010000006.1 coordinate 68,013, forward strand.
CAGGGGGCCGGACGCCAGCACGACCGTGCGGGCGCGAAACTTCTTGCGGTTCTTGGTGGTCGCCGTCCATACGCCGGCGTCCCCGTCGAAGGTCAAGTCCTTGACTTCGTGGCCGAACTTGATGCGGCTGCGGATGTCGAACCTGTTGGCCATGTCCTCGAGATGCCGGTAAATTTCCGGGGCCGGCGAATAGGTGCGTGACCACGTCGGGTTCTTGACGAACGAGTATGAGTACAGCACTGACGGGACATCGCAGCTGGCACCCGGATAGGTTGTGTCGCGCCATGTTCCGCCGACCCGGTCGGCCCGTTCCAGCATCACGACGTCGTCGATTCCGGCTTCGGCCAGGCGGATCGCCGCCCCCAGTCCGGTGAAGCCGGCCCCGATGATGAGCGCCGCATGGGCGCGGTTGTTCGCCACGGTCACGCCGCCGGCTCGTGGGTGAGTTCTCCAACCCATGTCGGTACCGACGGAAGCAGGGGCCGCGGATATCGGTCGGACAGCCACACCATCGAATTCGCCAGCAGGTGGTAGGGGTGGCGTGGGTTTGTGACCACTCCGGCGTAGCGCCTCAGGAACCGATAAGTCGGTACCCGCCTGGTACGTTCGCCGCGATCACCTAGCTCTTTGAATCGTTTCACTGCCCGGTAAAGCCGCTCGGGCTCCATGCCCATGGCGGTGATCTCGTTGCGGATCCTGTTGATCAGCGGTGCTCCCGTGATCGCGCCGATGATGAGGCCTGGAGTGGCGTTGTGACCGACGAAGTCGATCAGCAACCGCCGGATCTTCGCGTGCCCGATCATGTCGAGGACTTCGAAATCGACGACCAGGTGGCGTGATTCGTCATTGTTGATCTTCTCGAAAACCTGGTGGCACAGGGGGTCGTGCACCTCGTCGAGGAGGAATTTCAACAGGGCGCCGTCCAGTGCGACTTCGAGCATCGGGATGACGGTGCCGAGCAGAGACAGTGGCATGTCGTCGGCCCAGCGATCCAGCCAGTCGATCGCCAGGCGGATGTTGACGTTCGGTTCGGGAATCTCGCCGTCCTTGAGCATGCCCCAGCGCTTCATCAGCGCCAGTTCAGCGTTGGCGTGGCGCTGCTCCTCGGCGTGGAAGTAGCGGTAGATCTCGGCGATTGTCGGTGTGGGTGCCTTCTTCGCCAGCGCGGCGAAGCCCCTGGCGCCGATGTTCTCGATCCAGCACAGGTCGGCCATGAACGCCTTGAGTTGTGGCCGCTGTTCATCACTGATCATGTCGGCGCCGGGTACGTCCCAATCGATGTCGGCTAGGGCCCACTGCCGATCCTTGATCTTGGCGAGCATGGCTTCCATGTCGATGGCCATCGAGCGCTCCTTTCCGTCGGGTGATCAGGGCAGGTTGATTCGGGACACCAGGCCGGCCGCGCGCGTATAGGTCTGCGGGGCCAGGCGTTTGATGTTCCAGCCGATCTTGGCGTCGATCTGCGGCATGCAGTACAGCTCGCCACGGTCGTGGGCGTCCAAGCAGGTGCGCGCGACCTTCTCCGCGGATAATCCCGTCCAGCGCATCAATTTCCCGGCCAGCTCGCTCGATTGCTCACTGATGCGGCCGGACTCGAGGATGTTGGTCTTGACGAAGGTAGGGCACAGCACGGTGACTCGCACCCGCGTGCCGGCCAATTCGGCAGCGAGGGTCTCCGAGAGCGAGAGCACGCCGGCCTTGCTGACGTTATAGGCGGCCATGCCAGGCGCCGCACCGAATGCCGCCGCCGAGGCCACGTTGATGATGCCCCGCGGCGCGCGCGACGGGTCGGCCTCGCGCAGGATCGGGGTGAACACGTGGCACCCGTGGATGGGGCCCCACAGATTGATGCCCAAGGTCCACAGCCAGTCGTCCAGCGGCGCTTCGCCGATCGCGGCGCCGCCCGCACCGACGCCGGCGTTGTTGATCACCAGAGTGGGTGGCGCCGCTAACCAGGACTGCGACTGTTCGGCCAACGCTTGCACGTCGTCGAATCGCGATACGTCGCAACGGATAGCGACCGCCTTTGCACCGAGCGCGATGATCGTGTCGGCCGTCTGTTGCGCGGCCGCCTCGTTGATGTCACTGCACACCACCGCGCCGCCGCGCTTGCCCAGTTCGATGGCGAAGGCGGCACCGATGCCGCTTCCCGCGCCGGTCACCACCGCCGAGGCGCCGCGGCTGGTTTTCGACCGGTCGAGCAGTCTGTCCAGGGGGCCGAACATCATCAGTGGACCTCCTCGGTGACGGCGCGCGCATCCTGCAGGGCGTGAGCGATGAACCGCGCGACGTAGGCCATGGCCTTGGCGGCCTCGGGTGTCATGCGCGGCAACGCTTGAAAGACGTGCACCTGGTGCGGCCAGATCTGCAGTTCGCATCTGCCACCGGCGGTGCGGATGTCGGCGGCGAGCTGGCGCGCATCCTCCTGCAGCATCTCGGCTCCACCCGCCTGGATGAGGGTTTGGGGAAGCGCGGGGCCGGCGGCCACGTCGAGTGTCAAGCGCTGGTGGTTGACCTCGACGCCGCTGTGATAGAGGCCGACGAGGCGGACCGCGCTCGCCGCCCGGGTGGCGGGATCCGGGCGGATCCGCTCGCGGGCGAGCGCCAGTTCGAACGTGAGGTCGTACAGCGGAGAGAACAGCACCATGGCGGCGGGGTGCTCGACGTCGGGCTGCAGCAGCAAGTCCACCGACAGGTGACCGCCCGCCGAATCACCGGCGATCACAATCTGTGTCTGCGGCACCCCGCGGGTGTTCACCAACCAGTCCCAGCCCGCGCGCACGTCGTCGGCCGCGGTGGGGAAGCGATGCTTCGGGGCCAGTCGGTAGTCGATGCAGAACACCGGCAGGCCGGTCAGGGCTGATAGCCAAGATATCAAGCGGCGGTGGGTCTTTGGCGAGCACACCGCATACCCACTGCCGTGCACGTAGTAGATCGCACCGTCGCTGATCGAGGAGCGCTCGGTCTCGCTGGTGGGCGTTCGCGGTCCATAGACCCATTCACCCTTGACGCGGCGGCCGTCGGGCAGCCTGACGTCCACCGGCTCGACGCAAGTACCCGCGAGCGAGGGACCGAAGGTCCCCATGATCCTGGCGATGATCCGGCGCGACAACCACAGCCCCCAGGCCCGTTCGGGCGGAATCACGCTGGTGATCGGCCGGAGGGTGTACGTACTTACCGCTGCCGCGCCGCGGGATCGCAACGACCCGCGAGCCGGAACGCCGTCCGTCATGAAACGTAGTCAACACCAAATGGTGACATTGGTCAATGGCAACTTGTGGAAGTTAAAGACGGCCGGCCGGGTGTCCATCACTGCGGGGGCGGACGGCATGGCTCTCGGAGTTGACGCACGCTTATGACGTCTTCGCCGAAGCGCGTTACGAACAGAAGTTCGTCAGCCCGAAAGGTGGCCCCTCACCGCTGACTCCGTTGCGGCTCAAAGCGTTAAGGCCGGGCGGGACCTTCACGCGTCAGGGCCAGCGCGTAGCGGCGTGCAGGTCCTTGGCTGTCGCCGAGGTCGGTACCGTCGACGGATCCGGGTACGTGCCGAGAAGTCGGTCGGCGGTTCCGGTGGTGGTGACGGTGAACCAGTAGTGTTCGTTTTTGAAATGGTGTCGCCGGTGATTGCGCCAAATCGACCGATACGTAGCGGTTTTCGCTTTGTAGTCGGTGTGGATGAGATAATGTGTCCACTCGTAGGCCAGCCCGAGGGCGGTCAAAACGGCCAGGTACGTCAGCCCGAGGCCGAGTCGAGGGAACGCCACCAAGGCCATGGTGACGGCAGTCGGGATCACCCACAGCAGCGTCTGCCATGGCATGAAGATGAGCTCAACTTTTCGTGGGTCGCTGTGATGCTGGCGATGTTTGCGTGCCAACAGCGGATCCACGGCGAGACCGCCGAGCCTGCGCGGCCGCCAGTGCAGGATGGCGACATGAATGATCCATTCGAACACGGGGAACGTGGCCACCATGATTGCCGGTAGCACGGCGTCGGTGAGCCGCCAGTCACCGACCACGATGCGGGCCGTCAGTGCTGCTAGGAAAGTCAGTGCGATCGCCGGGGGGGAGGGGTGGCGCCAAAACTCCCGGGCCGCCTCGGACAGGGTCAAGCTGTTGCGTGCGTGTGTTGTCACCGTCGTTCGTCCAAGCCAGATAGCGCGGCGAGCAGGCCGTGGCTGGTCGGCTCGAGCAGTTTCTTCGCGGCGCGGTTGGCCGCCGCCGCATCGGCGGCGGTGATCGCATCTGCCACTTGCCGGTACAGCTCCGGGTGGCTGATCTCGGCGGCCATCACCGTGGCGAGCGCCGGGAGCGCGGGTTCATACGTCGCACGCAGCGTGTTGAACATCAGCCGGAAGACGATGGAGTCGGCTGCGTCGACGACGTGGTCCCAGAATGTCAGCGCGGCGCGCTGACGTTCCACCGGATCCCCTGCGGCGGCCAGCGTATTCACCGCGCTGTCGAGCAAAACGGCCGCCTGCGGGCCGCCGCGCTGCGCTGCCAGTTCGGCGAGTTTGGGCCCATTGTGCAGCCGGGCCTCCAAAATACTGCGCACGACCGCTAAGTCCAGCTGGTCAGCACGATCGCCGTCGCGGAGCAGCAGGCGGGGCAGCAGGTCCAGGCCTGCATGACGTCGGTAGTCCCGCACAGTGGTGGCGTCCCCCTGCCGGACCTCGACCAGGCCGGCAGCGCTGAGACGCTTGAGCGCCTCCCGGACCACCGGGCGGGACACACCCAGCACTTCTGCGAGTCTGCGCTCGCTGGGCAGCATTTCTCCGGGCGCCATTTCACCACTGAGGACGTCGGACATGATCTGTTCGAAAACGTGTTCAGGTATCGATTGCCGGATGACCGGCCGCAGAGCCATATGGGTACGCTCCCCGAGATCTGGCTAGACGTCAAGTGGTCAGACCAATTTCCAGGTAGCGAGGTGGCGACCCCTTGCTCGGCCCGGTTCAGCGCCGACCATCAGTTCGTGGCGTCCACGATTTGGCTGAGGTCGAGCCCTTACCGACCTTCGCGCCTGTTGCGGGTCTGGGCGCAGCAGCCTTAGCGAATCGCGCGGCCCGGGCGGCGTCGCTGGCTATCGAAGTCGTCGATGGGTCGAGTTTCGACTCGTTGCCTGCTGACAGACCCACCCTTCGGGGATGCGGCCGGTGCAGATGAACGTGGTGAGTTCTTCGCGCGTTGATGCTGGTAGGTCATAGTTAGCGTGCAGATAAATCACCGGCTCCTCTTTGAAGCTGTGCCGGTGAAGTTGCTCGAGTAGCCGATTGCAAGCGGCCCTGAGCCGCGGACTGTCGTCCGGATCGCTGAGTAGCTCGCTCAAGCTTTCCATCGTTGCCCATAGCTGGCCGTGTTCGCGCATCATGGCAACGATCGGCGTCGATATCCCTGCCTCCCGGAGAGGCGGGAAAAGGAAGACTTCCTCGAGATAGATGTGCCGGCGCAGTGCATCCAACATCGCCGCGATTAGGTCGGTCTGTATGTCGCCGACTTCAAGCTTTCGGATGAAGATTTCCACCGCACCACAGATTTCGCGGTGTTGTCGCATTAGTGCGGCTGATATCACGTGGCGGGGTGTCATCTGTTCCCTATGTTTGCGAAGGTTGTCTGGCTGAGCGAGTGTGAAACACCTTGATGCGCGCTAGTTTTCACTTGCAGCTGTGCCGCCGAAGGCTTTGGAGTTTGAGCCATTCGGATGGGGCTTCGGCGCACGCCGGCGCGGAGGTCCGGAATTCAGCTGACCAGGTTGAGGCCAGCCCATGTCAGAGTTCGTGCGGCCAGAGCGAGCAGATTGCGACTCGACAACGAAAGTCGTATCGCTGTATCAGCTGCAGCGAATGGTTGGCACACCTGGTGCACGGAACCTACCGGTGGCTCGCCTTCGGCCTAGGTCAGTGGTGGTGCCGCGCCGGAGGATTGCGTCGTTCGATCAGCAGCGGGCTACGCAATGTTGGATCAAAACATTCTGGTCGATGCAGCGCGAAGATGGCGCGCGAGTGGGCAGCTCGACCGGCTGCTCCGACCACATGAGCCTGACCGTCGGGGGGAGGGCAGATCCCGCCGAGCGCGGCGTGGCCAATGCTAAGGCCGCTGGCCGATTACGCTTGAGCCCAACACTTTTGAATGCTTTGTCGTCGTTCACGCTGGACCTAGGGTCAAGGTGACGAACGAGGATCGAGCTTTTGCTCAACTGCGTCGGGCCAGACACCGAGCCGATCGATGACGCCGCTACCTCTGGCCGCGAGGCGTCAGCGTGCGTCTCGGCGCGCAAAGGCCCGAAACCGAGCACCGCTGCGAGGAGGGCCAGCGCAGCAACGGTGGCTGACACAAATTGCAGTCGTGACCACGGTGAACGTATCCCCACTCCGAAATTCACAGTGTCCCGGACACTACCAGCCGCGATCCTTTCGCTGTGATGCGGGCGTGATAGGCCGTGCCGCGACCGCGGTGCACCGGCTCGAGCGACTCGGGCAGACCGCGGCGAGCCGTTACTACGGCGGGCTACCTACCGCGGCACATTGACGGCGCCGTCGCGCGCTATGTCCCGTGAATGGGCGATGATGGTCTGGACACTCGCCGTTCGAAGTCACCGTGCAATATCCGCAGAACGGATCCTGACCATGCCTGATGAACTCCGAGGGCCGGCCAGGCTGTTCGATGCGTTGACCACCAAGGGCACCGCCTTCACCGAGTCCGAGCGTCGACGGCTGGGTCTTCTGGGTCTGCTGCCGACGACGGTGAAGACGCTGGAGCAGCAAGCTCAGCATTGCTGGCACGAATTCTCCACTCGTCGTGACGATCTCGATAAACACATCTATCTACGGGCTTTGCAGGACCGCAACGAGACATTGTTTTACCGGGTGTTGCATGACCACATCCCGGAGGCGCTGCCGATCGTCTATACACCCACCGTGGGTGAGGCCTGCCAGCGCTTCAGCGAGATCTACCGGCGGCCGCGGGGGCTGTTCGTTTCCTACGCCGAGGGTGATTGCCTGGACGAGGTGCTCGACAACCGGCCGCAGCGCGAAGTCGATGTGATCGTGGTGACCGATGGGCAGCGCATCCTCGGCCTGGGGGATCAGGGCATCGGCGGGATGGGCATTCCCATCGGAAAGCTGTCTCTTTACACCCTGATCGGCGGCATCGATCCTGCGCGCACCCTTCCGATCGTGCTCGACGTGGGCACCGACAACAGCGAATTGCTCGACGATCCCCAATACCTGGGCTGGCGGCACCGGCGCGTCGACGACCACGATTATTACGCTTTCATCGACAAGTTCGTGGGCGCGGTACGCAGGCATCTGCCCAACGTGCTGCTGCAGTGGGAGGACTTCGCCACGACGCACGCGTTGCCGATCCTGGCCCGCTATCGCGACGAGCTCCTCACCTTCAACGACGACATCCAGGGAACGGCCGCCGTCACCCTCGGGGCGCTGCACGGCGCCGCCAAAGTCGCCGGCCGCCCCCTCTCGCAGCAACAGGTCGTCATGCTCGGCGCCGGCTCGGCCGGTATCGGAGTGCTCGACATGATTCGACGGCAGATGATGAACGAAGGGCTGTCCGAACAGGCGGCCTCGCAGCGCATCTGGGTCATCGATGTGGTCGGCCTGCTCACCGATGACCGCACCGACCTGTCCGACGCCCAGCGCGGATTCGCCCAGCCGGCCAGCCGCGTCGCGGGGTGGGGGCTGTCACGTCGGGCTCAGCTCGCGGATGTCGTTCATCATGTCGACGCCAGCGTTTTGCTCGGCCTGTCGACCGCGGCGGGTGCCTTCACCGAGAGCATCGTGCGCGAACTCGCCGGCAAGACACCGCGGCCGATCATCTTCCCGCTCTCCAACCCGACAAGTCGCGCCGAGGCCCACCCAGCGGAATTGGATCGATGGACCGGAGGGCGCGCCTTGATCGCCACCGGATCACCGTTCGCGCCGCTGCACCGAAACGGCGTGGAACACGCTGTAGCCCAATGCAATAACGTTTATATCTTCCCAGCGATGGGACTCGCCGTGACTGCGGCTCAAGCGACCCGCGTCACCGACGAGATGATGCGGGTCGCTGCGGAGACCTTGGGCGAGGCGTCCCCCGCCCTGGCCGACCCCGACCAGCCGCTGCTGCCCGCCTGGTCGGACGTGCCCGACGTCGCCGTCCGGATCGCGCACGCCGTCGCCGTCCAAGCCGTGGCGGACCGCGTTGCCCCGACGCGTAGCGACGCAGAACTCGGCGAACGCATCGCTCACGTGCGTTGGCGGCCCGAGTACCCCGCCTCGGCGAGCCCGTGAACTCCCTAGCCGCGTCGGTCCTCCGTATGCCTCTGGTCGATGCGTGCTTACCCTGCGACCAGGCTGCCGCCAACACTTGCGCTTGACTTCATACATACAGTGTGTATGTTAATACATACTGTATGTATCTGGAAGGGAGCGGCATTGAGTACCACGATCGACGCCATAGCGGAAGAACGCAGACTCGTGTTGGAGCTGTGCTCACAGATACCGGATGCGATGTGGGAGAAAGACAGTGGTTGCTCCGGCTGGTCGGTACAGGACCTCGTGTCGCACATGGCATGTAGCTTTTGGCTGGCGGTCGATCCGTCGGCGCTGCCCAGCCCGGGCGAAATTCCCGCCGAACGCGCGGCAGATCTCTACGTCGCCTCGCGGCGTTCGATGACTCCCAAAGCGGTTGTGGCCGACTATGAATCGGTCAGCGCTCGAGGGCTGGAAGTGCTCGCAGCGATCGAGACTCAGGATATCGACATACCCATAGGCGACGTCGGGACCTATCCCGCGTCGGTCGTTCCGACGACCTTCGTCTTCGAATCCTTCATTCACATCCGGTATGACCTGTTCCCACCGGATGGCCCGTTGGATGGAGATCCGCCGCCCGTCGACGCGCTACGGCTTGCCCCCACGCTTGACTGGATCGAAGCGGCGCTGCCGCAGCAGAACGTGCACTTGCTCAACGACTTACACACGGGCGTAGAGGTGTGCCTCGACGGGTTGTGCGAACGAACCCTGCATATCGGCGCCGACTCCGGTGTCGCAGCGCACATCACATCGGATTCGCAGGCCTTTGTCCGGTGGATCACCCAGCGCGGCATCTGGGCGGACCTGGGCGTGCAGGCCGAGGGCGACCCGTCGTCGCTGGATCTCGTTCGCCGGCTCAGGGTGTTCTGAGCCGGGCGCCGACCACGACGCCACATCCGCCGGTAGCGGAATCCCGGACCTTTCATACGGTATGTATGAAAATGCATGGGTAACGCGAAAGGTATGGGTCGATGGCGAAGATTGGTCGCCGCACGCAGGCCGAGCGTGCGGCCGAGACACGCGATGCGTTGATCGGTGCCGCCCGCCCGTTGTTTGCCTCCGTAGGGTTCGCCGACGCGTCCCTGGAAACGATCGTCCGCGACGCGGGGGTAACGCGCGGAGCGCTGTACCACCATTTCACTGACAAGACAGAGTTGTTCGCGGCGGTATTCGAGCGGGTGGAGGGCGAGATGGCCGCCCGGATGAGTGAGGCGGTCGCGGCCGCGGGCCACTCCGATCCGGTCGAGATCATGCGGCTTTGTTCAGGTCTTTGGCTGGACGCGTGCTCCGAACCCGAGATTCAGCGCATCGTCTTGCTCGAGGCGCTGGCCGTACTCGGATGGGAACGCTGGAGCGACATCGGACATCGGTACAACATCGGATTCGTGACCAAACTGCTCACCGACGCCATCGAGTCCGCCAGCATTCCCCGCCAGCCCGTCGAGGCGACGGCCCTGACGATCATGGGGGCGCTGCGCGAGGCAACGCTCTACATCGCCCGCGCGACGGATCAGCGAAAGGCCCGCGCGGACGCCGGTGCGGTGATGGACCGGCTAATCGATGCGTTGCGCGCCAATACATCTGGTTAGTCTGAGGCGATGTGACGGCGGTCGCAAACTGCCAGGTTGTCATACGCCTGACTCCGCATGGTATCTTCGCCGACGTGAATATCGGCGTGCGCGCGTATTGGCGCTTTATCGTGGCTCCGGGTGGAGCCAGCGATGCAGCGTCTGGTTGACGCAACCGCACGACTGATACCCGGAGCCCAGCAGTGACCACCAGGTCGCTGCTTTTCGTTTTTCAGGGCATCGGGAACCAGCGGGCGTGCCCTGGGAGCCAGCAGAAAGGCACACACCCCCATGTCCATGACCAATTGCGAAACGGCGACGATCGATACGTCCGATCATCGGATCGTTTCGTTCCGGGAACTCTCGGCTCCCGTCGTGATCCGCACCGAGCTGCCGTTGACGGCTCGGCGCGCCCAGACCGTCCAGCGCGATCGCGAGGAGATCTCGGCGATCCTGGCCGGTGGTGATGACAGGCTGTTACTGGTCGTCGGGCCCTGCTCGGTGCACGATCCCGCCGCCGCGCTCGATTACGCACGCCGACTTGCGCCGATCGCCGCCGAGTACGCCGATCGGCTGAAGATCGTGATGCGGGTCTACTTCGAAAAGCCGCGCACCACCATCGGCTGGAAGGGACTCATCAACGATCCCGACATGGATGGCAGCTTCGACGTCGAACATGGACTCCGGATTGCGCGCGGCTTGCTGCTCGACATCATCGACGTCGGCCTGCCGGTGGGATGTGAATTCCTCGAGCCCACCAGCCCGCAGTACATCGCCGACGCCGTCGCCTGGGGCGCGATCGGCGCCCGGACCACCGAGTCGCAGGTGCATCGCCAGCTGGCGTCCGGTCTGTCCATGCCGGTGGGGTTCAAGAACGGCACCGACGGCAACGTCCAGGTCGCCATCGACGGCGTCAAAGCCGCTGCGGCAGCCCACCATTTCTTCGGTACCGACGACGTCGGTCGCGCGGCCGTTGTCGAGACCGTGGGCAATCCCGACTGCCACGTGATCCTTCGAGGTGGCACAGCCGGGCCCAACTACGACACCGCCTCGGTGACCACCGCCATCGAACGGCTCAGCAAGGCGGGGCTTTCGGCGCGGGTGATGATCGATTGCTCACACGCCAACTCCGCGAAAGACCATGTGCGGCAAGCCGAGGTCACCGCGGGGGTGACCGGACGCATCGCGGCGGGCGAGCGCGGTATCGCCGGCCTGATGCTGGAGAGCTTCCTGGTGGCCGGCGCCCAATCGCTCAGCGGCGAGCTGACCTACGGCCAGTCCGTGACCGATCAGTGCATGGACTTTCAGACCACCGCGGGCCTGCTGGCCGACCTCCACGCGGCGATGGGCTGATCGCGGGGCCCGGCCGGCGGCTGGGAACGCGCGCACCTTACCGCCGCTGGTGCGCTTGCTGCGCCGAAACCTGGTTAGCGATGGCCTTTTTGTCGATCTTGCCGATCGGGGTAGTGGGCAGCGACGTCATCGCAATTAGGACGTCGGGACGGGCGTGCGCAGCCACGCCACGCTCGTCGAGGTGGCCGTTCAATTCGGAAAGCGATAGCTCGGCGCCGTTGAAAACCACGGCCGCGCAGATTTTCTCGCCCAGGTAGGCGTCGGGCAGTGCGACCGCGGCGGCCGAGAAGATCGACGGATGGGTGTGCATCTGCTCCTCGAGGTCCGCCGCGGAAATCGTTTCCCCGCCACGGCAGATCACGTCTTTGACTCGGCCGGTCACCACGAGATAGCCGTCGTTGCGCACCCGCACCACGTCGCCGCTGCGGAAGAACCCTTGCGCGTCGAAGCTGCGTTCGTTGTCGCGCCCGGCGCGAAAGTAACCGTTGAAGGTGTACGGCCCGCGGACCAGTAACTCGCCTTCCTCGCCCTGGGGCACCGGATCGCCCTGTGCGTCGACGACGCGTAGTTCGTCGGCTGCCGACAACGGCCGCCCCTGGGTCTGTTCGGTGAGTTCCGGGGGATCGTCGAGCCGGGTGTAGTTCAGCAGCCCCTCGGCCATCCCAAACACCTGCTGCAGAACCGGGGTCATGGCGTCGCGCACCAATCTGGCATCCTCGGGTTCCAACTTGGCGCCACCAACCTGTAAGAGCCGCAATGTCTTTGGTGTCACGGGTTCCCAGTCGCAGGCTCGAGCCCACAACTTGGCCAACGCCGGCACCAGGGCGGTCACGGTGACGCCGTGGCGGGCGATGGCGGCAAAGGCCGCTTCGGGGCTGGGATCGGTGGCGAAAACGGTCGTGGCGCCCACGGTCATCGCGCCGAGCAGGCCCGGGCAGGCAAGCGGGAAGTTGTGGCCGGCCGACAGCACCGTCAAATAGACATCGTCTGAGGTGAGCCCGCAGAGTTCGGCGCTGGCCTTCGCGTTGAACACGTAGTCGTCGTGGGTGCGGGGGATGAGTTTGGGTGTTCCCGTGGTGCCGCCGGAAACCAGTAGCAGCGCAGGTGTTCCCGGGTCGGGCGACGGTGGCGGCGAGCCGGTCGCCGCCTGATCGCGCAATTTCGCCCACGAGGTGAATGGTCCCGGGTCACCGTCGACGATGACATGCTTGAGCGCGGCAAGCTCTTCGGACAGCCCGCTGGCCATCGCCCGATAGTCGAAACCACCCGCGGTATCGGCGATCAGCAGCCCGGTGGCATCGCTGACCGTGGCGAAATGCCGCAGTTCGGCGGCGCGGTGGCCCGGAAGGCACATCACCGGGATCGCTCCCGCGCGCAGCAGGGCGAACAGCGCGACCGCGAACTGGCATCCATTCGGCAACTGCAGCAGCATCCGGTCGCCCGGCGCGATGCCCGCGCGCACGAGTCCACCGGCCGCGCGGTCAGCCTGGTCGTCGAGGTCCGCATAAGTGATGCCGGTGTCGGCCATCGCGTCGACTATGGCGATCCGGTCGGGCCATTGCTGTGCCCCGTCGCGCAGGATCGTGTCCAGGGGACGTCCCGTCCAGTAGCCGGCCGCTCGATAGGCGGCGGCCCGATCGGCGGGGAACGGCACGAACCCGTCGAGGACTCTGGCCGGCGGCTGCGGGGTGTTTGGGCTCATGGCTCCTCTGGCGGGCGGTGTCGAGTGGGGCTAGTAGCGAGGACGTAGGGAGTAAGGATAGGGTAACCAAAAAATAGGGCAGCCTGTGCTAATCAGGGAGGGTCTGTGGTGCACGCCTCGGCACGCTCGGAGGACATCCGCGCGGAGGTGGCCGAATTGCTCGACGTTGACGTCGACGCAGTTCAGCCGGGTGGCAACCTGATCGGCCAGGGCCTGGACTCCATCCGGATCATGACGCTGGCCGGCCGCTGGCGCCGGAGGGGCATCGCCGTCGACTTCGCCACGCTGACCGAAACCCCGACGATCGAAGCCTGGGCCCGGCTGGTCGATGCGGGTGGGCAAGGTTCCGAACAGCAGGTCCTCCCTATCGCCGAGGCTCCCGGCGACCTGCCCGGCGAGGACGAACCGTTCCCCCTGGCCCCGATGCAGCACGCGATGTGGGTCGGTCGCCACGACCACCAGCAGCTGGGTGGGGTTGCCGGTCATCTCTACGTGGAGTTCGACGGTGGGGCGCTCGACGCCGAGCGCCTGCGCGCGGCAGCCACCGCGCTGGCGCGCCGTCATCCGATGCTGCGGGTGCGCTTCCTGCCCGACGGAAGCCAGCGCATCGCCCCTGCCGACGAGAGCGGCGCGTTCCCGGTCAGCGTCGAGGACCTGCGCTCCCTGAGCGCCGACGAGGTCGAGCAGCGGCTGGCCGCGATCCGCGACGCCAAGTCGCACCAGCAGCTCGACGGCGCGGTGTTCGAACTTTCGGTGACGCTGCTGCCGGGCGAGCGGTCACGGCTGCACGTCGACCTGGACATGCAGGCGGCCGACGCGATGAGCTATCGCACCCTGATGGCCGATCTGGCTGCCTCCTACGGCGGCCGGGACCTTTCCGAGCTGAGCTACACCTATCGGCAATACCGCCAAGCCATCGAGGCCGAAAACGCGCAGCCGCAGCCGGCGCGCGAGGCCGACCGGGCTTGGTGGGCGCAGCGGCTCCCGGAGCTGCCAGACCCGCCCGCTTTGCCGTCGACCGGTGGCCGCGGCACGAGTCGGAGCACCCGGCGCTGGCATTGGCTGGACCCGCAAACCCGCGATGCGCTGTTCGCCCGCGCCCAAACCCGCGGCATCACCCCGGCGATGGCGCTCGCCGCGGGATTCGCCAACACCGTGGCCCGCTGGTCGACCACCTCGCGCTTCCTGCTCAACGTCCCGCTGTTCGGGCGCCAGGCTCTGCATCCGGACGTCGACTCGGTGGTTGGCGACTTCACCTCCTCGTTGCTGCTCGACATCGATCTCGTCGGCGCAAAGACCGCGGCGGCGCGGGCTCGGGCGGTGCAGGACGCGATGCGTACGGCCGCCGCCCATTCCGCCTATCCCGGGCTGTCGGTGCTGCGTGACCTCAGCCGCCATCGCGGTACCCAGGTGCTCGCTCCGGTGGTGTTCACCAGCGCGCTGGGGCTGGGCGAATTGTTCGGCCGCGAGGTGATCGGCCAGTTCGGCACGCCGGGATGGATCATCTCCCAGGGTCCGCAGGTGCTGCTCGACGCGCAGGTCACCGAGTTCGACGGCGGGGTCCTGGTGAATTGGGATGTGCGCGAAGGCATCTTCCCGGCGGGCGTCGTCGACTCCATGTTCGCCTATCACATCGATGAGCTGTACCGACTGGCCTCTGACGACGACGCATGGGACGAGCTGGGCCCACCGTCGCCGCCGGAGGCGCAGCGCGCGGTACGTGCGGCGATCAACGCGCGCACCGCCGAGCCAAGCGGAGAAGCCTTGCACGACGGGTTCTTTCGGCAAGCCGAGCGGCAACCCGACGCCCCGGCCGTGTTCGCCAGTACCGGTGACCTCAGCTACGCGCAGCTGCGCGACCAGGCGTGGGCGGTGGCCGCGGCGCTGCGCACCGCCGGCGTCACCGCCGGCGACACCATCGCGGTGACGGGGCCGAAAGGCGCCGAGCAGATTCCGGCGGTGCTGGGCATCCTGTCCGTCGGTGCCGTTTACCTGCCGATCGGCGTCGACCAACCGCGTGACCGCGCCGAGCGCATCCTTGACACCGGGCGCGTGAGCTTGGCGCTGGTGTGCGGCGGACGACGGCTGTCGCTACCGGTGCCCGAGCTGGTAATCGCCGAGGTGCTTCGCGACACCTCCGCCGGTGCTGAGAAGGCTTCAGCGAGAACCGACCCCGCCGAACTCGCCTACGTGTTGTTCACCTCGGGCTCCACCGGGGAGCCCAAGGGGGTAGAGGTCACCCACGACGCGGCGATGAACACTGTCGAATTCATCGGCCGCCACTTCGAGATCGGCACGGGCGATCGATGCCTGGCGCTGTCGACCCTGGAGGGCGACATCTCGGTGATGGACGTGTTCGTCACCTTGCGCACCGGCGGGGCCATCGTGACGGTCGACGAAGCGCACCGGCGTGATCCCGACGTCTGGGCCCGGCTCATCGACACGCATAAGGTCACCGTGCTGCACTTCATGCCCGGCTGGCTGGAGATGCTGATCGAAGTCGGCCGTGGGCAACTGTCCTCGGTGCGGGTGATTCCCACCGGAGGCGACTGGGTGCGACCCGAGGTGGTACGCCGTCTGCGGGCGGAAGCGCCGAGCCTGCGCTTCGCGGGCCTCGGCGGTGCGACCGAAACCCCAGTGCACAACACCATTTTCGAAGTGACCCAGCAGATACCGGAAGATTGGGCGGCGCTGCCCTTCGGTGTCCCTCTTCCCAACAACGCGTGCCGCGTGGTCGGCGACACCGGCGCCGACTGCCCCGACTGGGTCCCCGGGGAACTCTGGGTGTCCGGCCGGGGCATCGCGCGCGGCTACCGCGGACGTCCCGATCTCACCGCGGAACGCTTCGTCGAGCACGACGGCCGAATCTGGTACCGCACCGGCGATGTGGTGCGCTATTGGCCGGATGGCACGCTCGAATTCGTCGGCCGCGCCGACCACCGCGTCAAGATCAGCGGGTACCGCGTCGAGCTGGGCGAGGTCGAGACCGCGCTACGGCGCGTGCCCGGCGTGCGGACGGCGGTGGCCGCCCTGATCGACGTATCCGGGGAATCCGACGTGCTTGCCGCGCAGGTGTGCACCGACGACCCCGCGTTGACCACCGAACGGATCGGCCAGCGTCTTGGCGAGCTGGTTCCCGCGCACATGGTCCCGCGCCACATCATGGTGGTGGAGCGGATCGGTTTCACCGACGCCGGCAAGCTCGACCGGCGGGCAGTCGCACGCGAATTGAAAACCGCGGTCTCACAAGCGCGGCGGCCCGGCCACCGCTGCGCGTCGACGCCCTTGGAATCCGCGCTGGCACTGATCGTGGGCGATCTACTCGGCCGGGAAACCATCGGAATCGACGATGACTTCTTCGCGCTCGGCGGTGATTCGGTGCTCGCCACCCAGGCGGTGGCCAGAATTCGGTCCTGGCTGGACGTATCGGACATCATCGTCGCGGACATCTTCGCCAACCGAACCGTGTCGGCGCTGGCCGCGGTGCTCACCGCCGGCGAGGACGACCCCGGCCGCCTCGACCAGGTCGCCGAGCTGTACCTGGAAGTAATCGGCATGGACGCCGAATCGGTTCTGGCGGCCTGTGGGCGGCCCGCGAAATCATCGACGACGCAATGACATTGAACAGTATGATCACCGTGTCGTCCACATTCCCGTCCTGGATCAAGCTGACCCCGGGCCGCGGCAACGGATCATCGAGCGGCGCCACCGTGATATTTCCGCACGCCGGTGCGGCCGCCGCGAGCTACCGGGTACTGGCGGCGGCGCTGGCCGCCGGCGGCGACACCTACGTCATGCAGTACCCACAGCGGGCCGACCGCCTCACCGAACCGGCCCACGACAGCGTGCACGACCTGGCCGCCAGCCTATTTCAGGCCGCACCATGGCGGCGCGTCGCTCCGCTGAAGCTGTTCGGGCACAGCATGGGCGCCGTCGTCGCATTCGAGTTCGCCCGCGTCGCCGAAACGTGCGGCGCGGCCGTGCAGAAGCTTTGGGTATCGGCTGGTCCGCCGCCATGCGTCGTCGCCGACATGCCCGAACTGCCGACCAGTGACGACGGTCTGCTGGCCGATATCGCCGATCTGGGGGGTACCGACCCCGAATTGCTTGCCGACGAGGAGTTCTCCGAACTGCTGACCACCGCGGTGCGGGCCGACTACCAGGCCTTCAACGGGTATGAACCCAGCCCCGATGTCCGCATCCACGCCGACATCCACGTTCTGGGCGGCCACGATGACCACCGCATCGCCGCAGGTGTGCTTGCGCAGTGGGAAAGGCACACCGCCGGATCCTTCGCGGTGTCGCTGTATGACGGCGGGCACTTCTACGTCTATGACCATGTCGAGGCGGTCGCCGCGCGGGTGAACGCCGGGTGATGCCGATGTCTGCCAATTCTTTTGGCGAGGGCCTTGACGCCGACGGCGCGGATCCCGTCGTGATCGTGGGAATGGGTGTGGAGGCGCCCGGCGGCATCGAAACCACGGAGGGCTACTGGGAACTGCTGGCACGCGGCCGTGAGGCACTGGGCCCGTTTCCCACCGACCGCGGATGGGCGGTGCGCGAGCTGCTGGCCGGCTCGCACCGTAGCGGCTTCAAAGAGATCCACGACCGCGGTGGATTCCTAGACGGGGCAACAACATTCGATCCAGAGTTCTTCGGCATCTCACCCCGCGAGGCTGTCGCGATGGATCCGCAGCAGCGGGTGGCGTTACGGGTGGCGTGGCGTGCCTGCGAAAACAGCGGCATCAATCCCGACGACTTGGCCGGGCACGATGTGGGCTGCTTCGTCGGCGCCTCGGCCACCGGCTACGGGCCCGAGATGGCCAAGTTCTCCGAACACAGCGGTCATCTGCTGGCCGGCACCGCGCTCAGCGTGATCTCGGGCCGCATCGCGTACACGCTCGGATTGACCGGGCCGGCACTGACCCTGGACTCCTCGTGCGCATCCGCGCTGGTGGCCTTCCACGTCGCGACGCGCTCCCTGCAGAACGACGACTGCGAGCTGGCCATCGCGGGCGGGGTCAACGTGTTGGGTTCGCCGGGCTTCTTCGTCGAGTTCTCCAAACAACACGCACTCTCCGATGACGGATATTGCCGGCCCTACAGCGCACAGGCCAGCGGAACCGTGTGGGCCGAGGGAGCGGCGATGTTTGTGCTGCAGCGTAAATCGGCCGCTCTGCGGGCCGGCCGGAGGATCGTCGCCGAGGTGCGGGCAACCGCGATGAATCAGGACGGGCGCAGCGCCGGTTTGAGCGCGCCCAGCGGTGCTGCCCAGGTGCGGCTGTTCCGGCGCGCGATCAGCCAGGCCGGGATCAAGCCCGCTGAAGTGGGGATGATCGAGGGGCACGGCACCGGCACCCGCCTCGGCGACCGGACGGAGTTGCGGTCGCTGGCCGAGACATATGGCGATACCGAACCGGGCGGCGGAGCGTTGCTGGGGTCTGTGAAATCCAACGTGGGCCACTCGCTGGCCGCCGCCGGTGCGCTGGGGCTGGCCAAAGTTCTGGTATCGGCCGAACACGGCGCCGTGCCACCCACCCTGCACGCGAGCGAAGCGAGCCCCGAAATCGAATGGGAGAAACAAGGTTTGCGGTTGGCGCAGACTTTGACGCCGTGGCCGGCCATCGACGGGCGGCGCACCGCCGCTGCGTCCGCGTTCGGGATCGCGGGCACCAACGCGCATCTGATCGTGTCCGTCCCCGAGGTCGCGTGATGCTTACCCATCGACTGCCGGACGGGCGCGTCCCGGTGCTGCTCAGCGCCCACGACCCAGAGCTGATCCGTCGGGACGCCTCGGCGATCGCGGACTACCTGGATCGCGCCGACGGCTCGGCAGACCCGACCGCCGCCGTCGCCACCACCCTGCTGCGGTTGCGCCGGGTGAGACGTCACCGCGCGGTGGTGCGAGCGGCTGACAGGGCCGAACTCCTCGCGGGACTGTCCGCGATCGCTCGCGGCGAGGAACACGAGCTGGTCTCGCGATCCGCCAAAACCACGCCGCCGTGCATCGCGTTCGTGTTCCCGGGCCAGGGGAATCAGTGGCAGGCGATGGGAGCCGATGCCTACCGGCAGTTGCCGGCCTATCGCGAGGCCGCCGACCGGTGCGCGCACGCGTTCGCCTCCGCCGGATTTCCTTCTCCGTTGCCGTATCTGGTGAGCGACGAGGGGCGCACCTGGTCGCGAGCCGAGATTCAAGCGGCGCAGTTCACCCACGCGGTGAGTCTGTCGGAAGCGTGGCGATCCTGTGGAGTGCTGCCCGATGTCACCATCGGCCATAGCCTCGGCGAGGTGGCGGCCGCGTATGTGGCGGAGGCGCTTTCGCTGCCCGACGCGGTCGGGTTGGTGGTCGCGCGCGCCACCGTCGTCGACCAGCTGCCCGGCCGCTACGCGATGGCGGTGCTCGGGACCGGCCTCGACATCGCGCGCTCGCTGCTGGCCGAGGCGCCCGGTTGGCTGGAAGTCTCGGCGGTCAACGGGCCGTCGTCGACCGTGGTCGCCGGCGATCACGAGGCGGTGGCGGCCGCGGTGCGGCTGGCGCAACAGCGCGGAATTTTCGGCCAGCGGCTGTCGGTCGACTATCCCGGCCACACCAGCGCGCTGCGGAAGTTGCGG
This sequence comes from Mycobacterium sp. NGS58, assembly GCF_059812385.1. NCBI lineage: Bacteria > Bacillati > Actinomycetota > Actinomycetes > Mycobacteriales > Mycobacteriaceae > Mycobacterium > Mycobacterium sp. NGS58. The sequence goes on from NZ_JCALCO010000006.1 coordinate 87,551, forward strand.
GGGATCCTTGCCGAGCTGACGCCGAAGTCGGCGTTCCGGGACGGGCCGGTGCGGTTCATCGGCTCCACGTTGGGCACCGAATTGGCCGGCACGACCGACTTCGCCGACTATTGGTATGAAAACCTTTGTGGCACGGTGCGGTTCGACCGCGCTGTCGAACATGCTCGCGGCCGCGGGGCCGACGCGTTCGTAGAGCTTTCGGCGCACCCGTCGCTGCTCTACCCGCTGGGCGGCATGGTCGACGACGAGTCCACCGTCATCGTCGGCTCGGGCCATCGCGACCGTTCCATCACCGAATCGCTCTCGGCGAGCATCGCCGCCATGGCGACCGCGGACCCGGGCTGCAGCTGGGCCGACGCGGTCCCGATCGCGGAGCGGCCCGCACTGCGGGGATTTCCGAATGCGCCGATGCGGGCCGTGCACCTGTGGGCGGCACCGGAACGGGTGACCGAGGCGGCGCCGATGCCGGCGCTGACCGTGGCCGTCGAGGACTGGCAGCCGGCGACGGCGCCGATCACATCGGCTGCGATGACCGTCGGCATCGGCTTCGTCGGTGCGGGCGCACTCGCGCAGCGCCTCGTCGATGCCGTTGCGGCACATAGCGGCTGCCGAGCGGTGTCACCGAATGAGGCCGAAATCCTCGTGGTGGCCGCCCCGGAACTCGACGAGCTCGACGCCGCCGCCGCAATCGATCAGATCGCCGTCCGGCCCGATGCGGGCCTTCCCGACTACCCCGCACTCATTGGTCCTCGATGCCGGGCCGTCTGGTTGCTCACCGCCCGTGCCGAACAGATCGACCGGGATGACCTCGACGTCTCGCCGGCGCAGGCGGCGCTGGCGGGCATGCATCGCAGCGTCGGCTTCGAATTCGCGGACCAGGCCTTCGGGCATCTCGACCTCGCGCACCGCGAGGTCGATCGCGCCACGGCGCAAGCCGCCGTCGAGGTGCTGCTCGGGGAGGCCGCCGAGGTCGCGTTGCGCGGCGGCGCCGGATCGCCGCGACGCTACGCCCGGACGTTCCGCTCGTCCCGCGAATCGGCGACCCACCGACCACTCGATGCCGCCGCGCTGGACCACGTGGTGATCACCGGCGGCAGCGGAGCCATCGGGCTGCAGTACGCGCGTTATTGCCTGAACCGGGGCGCCCGGACCGTTACACTATTGAGCCGCAACGGCGTTGACCCGACGGTGCTGCGTGAGCTCGCCGACCCGCATGACGCCGAGGTCCACGCCCCGCGGTGCGATATCACCGATCGCGCCGCACTGGCCGCCGTCGCCGCGAACCATGCGGGATCGGGTGCGTCATTGGTGATCCACGCCGCGGGCATCGCGCAGGCGCGCTCGCGTTCGGAGCTGACCGGTTCGGACGTGGCGGTGGTCTGCGCGGCGAAGGTCAACGGATTGGCGGTGCTGGCCGACGTGTGGCCGCTGCGGCCGGACTGCCGGATCCTCGCCTGCTCATCGGTATTCGGGGTTTGGGGCGGCCATACGCACGCGGCGTACGCGGCCTCCAACCGGATGCTCGACGTAATGGCCGCCCAGTTGCGTGCCAAGGGCCGCGACTGCACGGCGATCCGGTGGGGCCTGTGGCACGGCGCCGGGGTGGTGGTGGGTGACGAGATCACCCGCACCGAGCGATCCGGGTTGGTGGCAATGGAGCCGGAGCAGGCGATCGAGGCCAGTCTGTATGGCTACGAGCGCGATCCACTGATTTTCGACGCGGACTTCCGGCGGCTCCAGACGTTCTTCGAAAGCCAGGGAGCGCCAATGTCATTCACCGTCCCACGCACCGGCGAAAACCACAGCCGTGAAATCTCGGTTCAGAGCACACTCGCCGAGATAATCCGGGCCGAATTGGCCGCGACGTTGCACCTGGGTGATTCACCCTCGATAGACCCGGGCGCGTCGCTCGTCGACCTGGGTGTGGACTCGTTGCTCGCACTCGACTTGCGTAAGCGGCTGCGCCGCACGGTAGGCAATTCCGTTCCGGTGTCCCGCATGCTCGGCGGCATCACCGTGACGGAGCTGATCGAAGCGTTGCGCGCCGATTCGACCGGCGGGCCCGGTTCCCCGCGGTCATTCGAGAGCGCCGGCGCCGCCAGCGGTGCGCACCACTCAACGCTCGCGATGCTAGAAAGGTTGGACTCCTAGCGTGACAGACACCACCGGCGTCAGCACCCGTCTCGACGACGAGCGCCTGGAATTGCTGCGCCGCAAGCTCGCTGAGCGCGGCCTGGCCAGGACGACCGCCGAGGCGCCGGTCGCGGGCGACGGCGAGCCGCGCATGTCGGTCGGGCAGCACCGCATGTGGTTCGTGCAGTCCGTCGACCCCGACAGCGCGCTACTCAACATCTGTGTCTCCTACCGCCTCTCCGGCACGGTCGACATCGCGCGGCTGCACCGTGCGGTCGACGCCGTCGCCGCGCGGCACCGCGTGCTGCACACGACGTATGCCACCGGCGCTGAGGGCGACCCGCATCCCGTGGTTCGCCGGGACCTGCGACCCGAGTGGGCCGAGCACGATCTGACCGGGTTGCCCGATCAGGCGCGCCGGCTGCGGCTGGATGTGCTGGCGCAGCGAGACTTTCGCAGGCCATTCGATCTGAGCACCGATTCACCGCTGCGAGTCACGGTGGCGCGCCTGGCTGACGACGAGCAGATGCTGCTGATCACCGCGCACCACATCGCCTGGGACGACGGCTCCTGGGCACCGTTCTTCGCCGATCTGACCCGCGCATACACCGAACCGGACGCCTTCGCCGATGGCCGGGTGCTGACGGATCGTTCGGCGGCTGCGACCGCGATTCGGCAGGAGGACTTGGACTACTGGCGGGCGCTGATGGCCGACCTACCGGAACCCCTCGAGCTTCCCGGAGCCAACGGCTCGGTGGTACCCACCACGTGGCGTGCGCAGCGCGCGTTCGCGAAGTTGTCGGCGGACACCGTCGAGCGGGCGGCCGCGCTGGCCCACGAGACGGGCGCCACCCCGTACATGGTGTTGATGGCCGCGTTCGCCGCGCTCGTGCACCGATACACCCAATCGACCGACTTCCTGGTGGCGGCGCCGGTGCTCAACCGCGGCGTGGGCACCGAGGATGTGATCGGGTATCACGGCAACACGGTGGTGATTCGGCTGCGACCGCAACCACACCGGACTTTCCGTGAGCTGCTGGCCCAAACTCGTGACGACGCGGTAGGCGCCTTCGCCCATTCGCGCGCCGATCTGGACTGGCTCGTGCGCGAGTCGAATCCCGATCGTCGGCATGGCGCCGACCGGATGACCCGGGTGAGCTTCGGGCAGCGGGAGCCCGACGGCGTCGGCTTCTGTCCGCCGGGCGTGCGCTGCGAACGGGGCGAATTGCGCGGGCATTTCAATCAATTGCCGCTGAGCCTGATGGTCGAGCTGGACCGGACGCCGGACGGCCCCGGCGGCGGCATTGTCGAGGCCGAGTACCTGGTTGAGGTCATGGATCAGCAGTTGGTCGAGCAGCTGCTGCGCCATTACGCCACCTTGCTCGACGGCCTGCTCGCGGAGCCCGACTCGAAGCTGTCGGCATGCGCGTTGATGAGCGGCGAAGACGCCGAGTGGCTGCGCGCGGTGTCGACCGGCGAGAAGTTCGTCACCCCAGCCAGCACGTTGCCCGAGCTGGTCGCTCGCAGGGCGGGTATGACGCCCGACGCCATAGCCGTCGTCTACGAGGGCCGCGATTACAGCTACCGGGAGATCGACGAAGAGTCGAATCGCTTGGCGCACTGGCTCATCGCGCACGGCATCGGCACCGAGGACCGTGTCGCGGTGCTGCTGGACAAGTCTCCCGAATTGGTCATCACCGCACTCGGGGTGCTTAAGGCGGGCGGGGTCTATCTACCGGTGGATCCCACCTACCCGGAGGATCGACTCGCCTTCATCCTCGAGGATGCGGACGCCAAACTGGTTGTGCGCGAGCCGGTTAGCGATGCCGCAGAGTACCCGGCCACGGCGCCGGCCGAGCTGATCCGACCGCTGAGCCCGCACAACACCGCCTACCTGATCTACACCTCGGGCTCCACCGGGCTGCCCAAAGGTGTTCCGGTGCCACACGCGCCCATCGCCGAGTATTTCATCTGGTTCGGCGACGAGTACCGGGTCGACGACACCGACCGTCTGCTGCAGGTCGCCTCGCCCAGTTTCGACGTGTCGATGGGCGAAATCTTCGGCACGTTGATCATGGGCGCCCGCTTGGTGATTCCGCGGCCCGATGGGCTGCGCGACATCGGCTACCTGACCGACCTGCTGGCGCGCGAGGGCATTACGTCGATGCACTTCGTGCCGTCGCTGCTCGGGCTGTTCCTCTCATTACCCGGCGTGGGCCAGTGGCGGACCCTGCGACGCGTGCCCATCGGCGGGGAGCCCCTGCCCGGCGAGATCGCCGACAAGTTCCACGCCACCTTCGACGCGTCGCTGTACAACTTCTACGGTCCGACCGAGACGGTGGTGAACTGCACCAGCTATCCGGTGGAGGGCGCCCAGGGCACCCGGGTGGTCCCGATCGGCCGACCCAAGATCAACACGAAAGTGTATCTGCTCGACAACGCGCTGCGGCCGGTTCCCGTCGGCGTGATCGGTGAAATCTATATTGGCGGGACGCATGTCGCGCATGGCTATCACCGAAGGCCCCAAATGACGGCCGAGCGATTCGTCGCCGACCCGTCCACGCCCGGTGGGCGGATGTACCGCTCCGGTGATTTGGCCCGCCGCAACGCCCGGGGTGACATCGAGTTCGTCGGCCGCGCCGACGAGCAGGTGAAGATCCGCGGCTTCCGCATCGAGTTGGGTGAGATCGCGGCGGCGATCTCGGTCGATCCCAGCGTCGGGCAAGCGATCGTGGTGGCGATGGACCTGCCCCAGTTGGGCAAGAGCCTGGTGGGATACCTGACGCCGGCCCAGGGCGCCGGAACGGAAACGGTTGACGTCGAGCGCATCCGGGCGCGGGTGGCCGCCGCGCTGCCGGACTACATGACCCCGGCCGCCTACGTCGTGCTCGACGAGATCCCGATCACCGCGCATCAGAAGATCGATCGCGCCGCGCTGCCACAACCACAGATCGCAACGACTACCGAATTCCGGGACCCCACTACTCCCACCGAACAGCGTGTCGCGCAACTGTTTTCGGGGCTGCTCGGCCATGAGCGGGTGGGCGCCGACGACTCGTTCTTCGATTTGGGTGGCCATTCGCTGGTCGCCACCAAGCTGGTCACCGCCATTCGTGCGGAGTGCGCCGTGGAAATCGGGATCCGCGACGTGTTCGAACTCGCCACGGTCGCGGCGCTGGCCGAACGGATCGACCAGCTGGCTGCGGGTGAACTTCGGCAGTCGCGGCCCAGGCTGATCGCCACCGCGCACGACGAACCCATGGCGCTCTCGGCGTCACAGCTGCGCAGCTGGTTCGCCTACCGCGTCGACGGACCCAGCCGGGTCAACAACATCCCCTTCGCGGCGAAACTGACCGGGCCGTGGAACATCGACGCGCTGATCGCCGCGGTCGGCGATGTCGTTGCCAGGCACGAAATCCTGCGCACCAGCTACGTCGAGCTCGATGGTGTGCCGTATCAAGTCGTGGGTGCGGCCGGTGTCGAAGTTCCGGTGCGCCGCGAAGATGGACCCGACGACGCCTGGCTGCAGCGGCAGCTCGACGTCGAGCGGTGCCACTGCTTCGAGCTTGACGCCGAATTGCCGATCCGGGTCGCGGTGCTGCGCACCGAGAACTCAGGCGAGCACGTGCTGTCTGTAGTCGTGCACCACATCGCCTCCGACCACTGGTCGGCCGGCGTGCTGTTCTCCGACGTGATGTCCGCCTACCGGGCCCGTCGCGGCAAAGAAGCGCCGTCCTGGACCCCCCTGCGTGTGCAGTATGCGGACTACGCTACGTGGCAGCGCACGTTCCTGGGGGACGCCAATGGCCAGGAGTCCGCGATCGCCGGTGAGCAGCGGGAGTACTGGACCCGGCAGCTGGCCGGGTTGCCGGAGGACACCGGGCTGCGTCCGGACTTTCCGCGCCAGCCGGTGCCCAGCGGCGAGGGGCGGTCCGTCGACTTCCACATCGACTCGGCCACCCGCGCCAAGCTCGGTGAGCTATGTCGCGAGCTGGGCATCACCGAATTCATGCTGCTGCAAACGGCCGTCGCCGTGGTCTTGCACAAAGCCGGTGGCGGAACCGACATTCCGCTGGGCACCCCGGTCGCCGGCCGCACCGAAGCCGAGTTGGATCAGCTGATCGGATTCTTCGTCAACATCCTGGTGCTGCGCAACGATTTGGACGGCAACCCGACGTTGCGTGAGCTGCTCAAGCGGGCCCGGGAGACCGCCCTCGCCGCCTACGCCCACCAAGATCTGCCGTTCGACCGCATGGTCGACAGCGTCAGCCCGGTGCGCTCGCTGTCACGCAACCCGCTGTTCCAGGTCGTCGTGCACGTCCGGGATCACCTGTCCGCGACGAGGGTCATCGAGACTGCGCCCGCGGGCAGTGACGAGCAGGACACCGTGTGCACCTCGCTGGACCCGATCTTCGACATGGCCCACGCCGATCTGAGCGTCAATTTCTTCGGGACCGACGGCTCCGGTGACATCGGCTACCACTGCAATGTCATCTACCGCACCGAACTCTACGCCGAGACCACCGTCGAGCGGTTGGCGCATTGGCTGACCCAGACGCTCACTGAGTTTGCCGACGACGTCGATCAGACTTTGCGGGATGTCCAGCTCATCGACGCCGAAGAACAGCGCCGCATTCTGCGGGACTGGAGCCGCGGCGGGCAGCCGCAACGCGACCGGCTGAGCACCATCCCGGAGTTGCTGGAACCCAGCCGGACGTGGGGCTCCGACCGCATCGCGGTTCGTTGCGGCACGGAAAGCATCGATTACCCTGCGCTGCATCGCCGTTCGGACAACCTGGCCGCGCTGCTCGCGCTGAGCGGAGTGGGCGCCGGGTCGCTGGTCGGGTTGTCGACCCGGCGGAGCGTCGAGCTGGTGGTGGCGCTGGTGGCCATCATGAAGGCCGGCGCCGGTTACTTTCCCATCGATCCCGGTTATCCGCCGGCGCGAAAGCAATTCATGCTCGACGACGTGCGACCGCCGGTCGTGGTCGCGACGGTCGAAGCGATGGACGCCATGCCGCGGCTGCCCGGGGTCGAGCTGATCTCGCTGGACGACCCACAGGTACGCGCCCTAATGGACAGCGACGCCGTGCGTCCGGTGCCGGGGGCCCTGCCGCTTCCGCGCCCCGACGACCCGATGTACCTGGTGTTCACGTCCGGGTCCACCGGCAAGCCGAAAGGTGCCGTGGGAACTCATCGCTCGATGGCAGCGCGGCTCGACTGGCAGCTGCGGAACTACCCGCCGCGAACGGACGACGTCCGCCTGGCCCAGGCCTCCATCACTTTCCTCGAAGGCGGCATGGAGATGCTGGCCGGCCTGGCGGCCGGCGCGACGATGATTCTGGCCGACGATGCCGAGCACCGCGATCCGGAGGCCCTCGGGGACTTGATGGAGCGGTATTCGGTCGCTCAGGTAACCGCGGTGCCCAGCCTGGTCTCGGCGTTGGTGGACAGCCGGCCCGACGCCGTGCGCTCATTGTCGCGGCTGGTGTGCGGCGGCGAACCGGTCAGTACGGCGCTGCTGCAGCGCCTGGTGTCGGTGTGCGCCGACGAGGACGGCCCCGGCACGGAGCTGCTGAACAACATCGGGTCCACCGAGACCTCCGGCGCGGTGTCCCGCGGGAAGCTGGGTCTGCCGAATCCGCTTGTCGGAAAACCAGTCCCGGGTGCCGAGGCCTATCTGCTCGACGATGGATTGCGTCCCGTCCCGGTCGGTGTGGTGGGCGAACTGTACTACGCCGGTGACCAGCTGGCCCGAGGCTATTGGAAACGCGCGGGTCTGACCGCCACCCGGTTTATCGCCAGTCCCTATGGCGTAAAGCCGGGTTCGCGGTTGTACCGCAGTGGCGACCTGGCCCGATGGACCGAGGACGGCCAACTGGAATTCGTCGGACGCTCCGACCACCAGGTGCAGGTGCGCGGTTTCCGCGTCGAGCTGGCCGAGGTCGAGGCGGCGCTGGCCGCAGCGGACGGCGTCGCGGCCGCGGCAGCGCGCACGTGGGAGCTGCACGGCGGCACATCGCTGGCCGGATATGTTGTGCCGCAACGACCGATCGCCGATGGCGCCGAGAAGGCGGCTTTTGCGGGGGATGTGCGTGCCGCGATCGCCACGACACTGCCGGGGTATATGCTGCCGTCGTCGCTCACCGTGCTCGACGTCCTGCCAAAAACCGAATCGGGCAAGCTGAACCGGCCCGGACTGCCGCGGCCGGCGGTCAGCACCGGCGGACAGACCGAACCCCCGTGCACGGACACCGAGCGGGCGCTGGCCAAGGTCTTCGCGCAGTTGCTGTCGACTCCCGAAATCGGGCGCTGCGACGACTTTTTCGCCCTCGGCGGCGACAGCATCCTGTCCGTGCAGCTCGCCTCGCGGGCGCGGGCGGCCGGCCTGGCCGTGAGTCCGCGCATGATCTTCGAGAATCCGACGGTGCACCAGTTGGCCGCGGCGCTGGACGCTCTGGGTGGCGAAGGGGCCGACATCCAGCAGGGCGGGCAGGCGACCGATACCCGATTCGAGCCGATGAGTGCCTCCGGACTGTCGCCATCGGATCTGGCTGCCGTGACACGACTGTTCTCCTCGTCGCGTGAAGGCACGACATGACCGCCGCCAAAACGGATGTTGCTCCCGACATCGACGATGTGATGGCACTGAGCCCGCTGCAGGAGGGCTTGTACTCGCTGACCACACTCGCCGAATTCGCCGACGGGGACGCGGCGGATGACCCGTACGTCATCGGGATCGGGGCGGACATCTCCGGCGGACTCGATGTCACTCTGTTACGCGGGTGCGCGGAGCAGATGTTGGTGCGGCACCCGAACCTGCGGGCCAGCTTCTTCAGCCGGGGAATTCCGCGACCGGTGCAGATCGTGCCGTCCCGCGTCGAGCTGCCCTGGCGCCTGGTGGCCGCCACACCCGGCGACGTGCCGGCGCTGGAAACCGGCGAGCGCCGTCGACCGTTCGATCTGGAACGTGGGCCGGCGATCCGCTTTCTGTTGATCGAATTGCCCGGCGCGCAATGGCGGTTGGTGCTCACCGCCCATCACATCGTGATCGACGGATGGTCGCTGCCGGTGTTCGTCAACGAGATGATGATCCTGTATCAGGCCGGCGGCGACCCGTCGGCGCTGCCCGTGCCCCCGCGGCCGTACCGCGACTACATCGGCTGGCTGGCGAGCCGCGATCCGGAAACCAGCCACCGCGTCTGGCGCGAGCACCTGGCGGGCATCCCGGGGCCCACCCTGCTCGCCGCGTCGCTCGGATCCCTCGAGACGACCGAGGGCCGGCAGAGACCGCTGCCGCGCACCACCCGGCTGCGACTGCCGGCGGACACCACCAGACGGCTGATCGACGAAGGCCGATCCCGCGGCATCACCGTCAACACCCTGATGCAAATGGCGTGGGCGCTGGTGTTGTCGCGGCTGACCGACACGCACGATGTGGTTTTCGGCGTCACCGTTTCCGGCCGTCCCCCCGAACTGGCCGGCGTCGAGACCATGGTCGGCCTGTTCATCAACACCGTGCCGCTGCGCGTGGTGCTGGAGCCGGCCGCGACGGCCGGCGAGCAATGCCGCGCCGTGCAGCGCAACGCCGCGCTGCTGCGTGAGCACAGCTACCTCGGGCATGCCCAACTTCGGGCCCTCGGCGGGGTCGGGGAAATGTTCGACACCCTGCTGGTCTACGAGAACTTCCCGATGAACGGACTGGCCGCGGGGGGCGAATTGACCGCTGACGGAGCGACATTCCGCCCGTCCGCCCTGCAAACTCTGTCACATTTTCCGATCGCCATCGCCGCCCATATGGAGGGCGGCGAGCTGGTGGTGCTGATCGAAGCGATCGACGGGGCGCTGGGTGCCGTTCCCGCCGCCACATTAGGACGGCGGGTGCTCACCACCGCGGAGAGGCTGTTGCAGGGCTGGGAGCGTCCGCTGCGCGAAATCGGTGTCCTGCTCGACGATGAGGCGGACCCGCTGCGCGCCGCCGGTACGCCAAAGCCGGTGTCGCCGTTGAGCGTCCACGCCCGATTCGCCGGCGTCGTGGCCAGGGCACCGGACCGGCCGGCGGTCAGCTGGGCTGGTGGCACGCTGAGCTATCGCGAGCTGGACCTGCACAGCACCCGGCTGGCGGCGCGACTAGCCCACAAGGGAGTCACGCCCGAAACGCCGGTGGGCATCAGGCTTTCCCGGGGCCCGCGGTACGTCATCGCGATACTCGCCGTGCTCAAAGCCGGTGGCATGTGCGTTCCGATGGAGCCGGGAACGCCCCCCGAAAGGGTGAGCTCGATCCTGCGTCAATCGGGCGCACCGATCGTGTTGGACGAAGAGCTGACCGAAGAGCTGCTCGACGGCGGCGAACAGCTTGACGATGACTTCAACCCCGTGGACGTTCCACTCGCCCAGGCCGCATACGTCGTGTTCACCTCGGGCACGACCGGAGAACCCAAGGGCGTCATCGGAACTCATGGCGCGATAAGCGCCTACGCCGACGATCACCTGGACCGCGTGCTGCGGCCCGCCGCAGGCGAACTGGGCCGGCCGCTGCGCATCGCGCACGCGTGGTCGTTCGCCTTCGACGCCGCGTGGCAGCCGCTGGCCGGCCTGCTCGACGGACACGGCATTCATATCGTCGACGAACACACCCAGATCGATGCCGAGGCTCTTGTCGCGCTGATCGCCGCGCACGATATCGACATGATCGACACCACGCCGTCGATGTTTGCCCAGCTGCAAGCGTTTGGTTTGCTGACCGACGCGTCACTGGCCGTGCTGGCGCTGGGCGGCGAGGCGGTCGGCAGATCGGCCTGGGCCCGGATTCGCAACGCGTGCGGCGCAACGGCGATGACGGCCTACAACTGCTACGGGCCCACCGAAACGACGGTCGAGGCGGTGGTCGCCGCCATCGCCGAGCACGACGAGCCATCCATCGGGCGGCCGACCCGGCACACCCGCGGCTACGTGCTGGATTCCGCGCTACGCCCGGTGCCCTCTGGAGCGACGGGCGAACTGTATCTGGGCGGTGCCCAGCTGGCCCGCGGCTACCTGGGCCGCGCTGCGGAGACCGCCGCCCGCTTTCTCGCCGACCCGTTCGCACCGGCCGAACGGATGTACCGCACCGGCGACCTGGTGCGCCGGTTACCCAGCGGCTCGGTGCAATACGTAGGACGCGCCGATGCACAGGTGAAGATCCGCGGCCACCGCGTCGAACCCGGCGAAATCGCCGCCGCACTCGAATCACACCCAGCCGTGCAGCACGCGGGAGTGTTGGTGCAGCAGCGCCGGGGCCATGCGCGGCTCACCGCCTACGTGGCCCCGGACACGACCGCGGGCCGGCCCGCAACGGCCGAGCTGCGGAGCATGCTCAGCACGCGGCTGCCGCGCTACATGGTTCCACAGCGCATCGTCCTGGTCGACGAAATCCCGTTGACCGCCAACGGAAAGCTGGACGAAACCGCGTTGGCCGCTCTCGATGACGGCGAGTCCGAGGTCGGCGCGGCGACGCCCGACACCGCCACGGAATACGCGTTGGCCGACCTGCTCGCCGAGCTGCTCGGGCAACCGCGCATCGACGTCACCGCGGACTTCCTGCAGCTCGGCCTGGACAGCATCATGGCGCTGTCGGTGGTGCAAGCGGCCCGTGCACGCGGAATTGCCCTGCGCGCCAGGCTCATCCTCGAGTGCAGCAATGTTCGCGAACTGGCCGAGGCGATCGACGCGGAGACCACGGCCGCTGCCCAGCAGGTGGACACCGGCAGCGGGCCAATGCCGTTGCTGCCCAACGCGCGGTGGCTCTACGAATTCGGCGACCCGCGCAGGCTCGCCCAGACCGAAGCCATCCGCTTGCCCGAGACGCTGCGCCGCGAGCAGTTGGATGCGGCTCTGGCCGGCATCATCGAGGGCCACGAAGTGCTGCGCACCCGGGTGAACCGTTCCACCATGACCCTGACGCCCGTACCGGCCGCCGATATCGTCAGCCTGGTCAACGAGGTTGATGTGGTTGGCGATCTGGTCGCCGCCGTGCCCGAACATGTCGCCCAGGCCCTCGATCGCCTCGACCCCGAAGGCGGCGCGCTGCTGTCCGCTGTGTGGTTACGGCCGCCGGTGGGAGAGAGCGTCCTGCTGCTGGCGGCGCATGTCGTCGCGCTGGACCCGGCGTCGTGGCGGGTCGTCCTCGGCGAACTCGGTGCCGCCCTGACGGCCGCGGCCGCCGGCCACGCACCGGCGCCCATTCGCGAACACACCAGCTATCGACGCTGGGCGGACGCGCTCATCGCGCGGGCACACCGGTTGGACACGGTGCAATTCTGGGCGGCCCAGCTGGAGGGCGACGATCCTGACCTCGGTGCCCGGCGGCTCGATCCCAGCCGCGACCGGGCTCGCGATCTGCTCGTTCGTAACATCGCCACCGACGCTGAGGTCACCCGCCGGCTGCTGGAATCGGGGCTGTCGTTGCCCACGCTCCTGGTCGCCGCCACCGCGGCGACGGTGACGCGCTGGCGCGAGCTGCGCGGTCAGGCCACGCCGCCCCCGCTGCTCGCACTCGAAACCCACGGTCGCGCGGATAGTTTGGTGGACGCGCCGGGTGCGCACACCGTCGACACCAGCGACACGGTCGGTTTGCTCAGCTCCATCTACCCGGTGCGACTGGACTCGAGTGATCCGCGCGAAGTGGGGGAGAGGTTGTCGGCGATCCCCGGCGATGGACTCGACTACGGATTGCTGCGCTACTTGCGGGATGACACCGCCGACCGGCTCGCCGCTTTTCCACCACCGCAACTGCTGCTGAACTATCTCGGCGCCGCCCACACCGACGGTGGCACAGGGCTGCGGCTCGAACGCGAGTTACTGGCCGGGACGTCGCCGGTCCCGGAGCCTGAGCTGGCGGTGCGACACGAGCTCACCATCGCGGCGATAGTGCTGACCTACGACGGCGAGCGGGTTCTGGCGGCGCAGTGGCGCGCCCTGCCCGACATTCTCGATGAGGCGGATATAGCTGCGCTACAGGAACTTTGGATTGATTCGCTGCGGGAGATGGTGAGATGAGCACACTGGCGATCCTGGGTGCCGGCGCCAAGGCGGTGGCGGTGGCCGCCAAGGCCTTCGCCCTGCGCGAAATGAACATCGAGGTCCCGGACGTGGTGGCCGTGGAGCGGATCGGCGTGGCGGCGAACTGGCAGGCCAGCGGTGGCTGGACCGATGGCGCGCACCGGCTGGGCACCAGCCCGGAAAAAGACGTCGGCTTTCCCTACCGCTCGGCGTTGGTGCCGCGCCGCAACGCCGAACTCGACGAGAGGATGACCCGCTACAGCTGGCAGTCGTATCTGATCGCGACGGCGTCGTTCGCCGAGTGGATCGACCGCGGCAGGCCGGCGCCGACGCATCGTCGGTGGAGCCAGTACCTGGGTTGGGTCGCCGGCCATGTGGGAATGAACGTGATTCACGGTGACGTCGAACGAGTGGCGATCGCCGGGGACCGCTGGGCGCTACACACTCACGAGACCACCGTTCACGCCGATGCGTTGATGATCACCGGCCCGGGCCAGGCCGAAAGGTCCTTGCTTCCCGGCAATCCGCGCATGCTGTCGATTGCCCAATTCTGGGACCGTGCCGCCAATCACGACCGGATCAATGCGGAGCGGGTGGCGGTGATCGGCGGTGGCGAGACGGCCGCGGCAATGCTCTATGAACTCTTCCGGCACCGAGTGTCGAGCATCACCGTGATTTCGCCACAGGCCACGTTGTTCACCCGTGGCGAGGGGTTTTTCGAGAACTCGCTGTTCTCCGATCCCACCAACTGGCCGGCCCTCACCCTTGCCGAACGCCGCGATGCGTTGGCCCGCACCGACCGCGGGGTGTTCTCGTCCAACGTGCAGGAAGCGCTGCTGGCCGACGATCGCATTCACCACCTGCGTGGCCGCGTCGCGCACGCGGTAGGCAAGGAGGGACAGATCCGGTTGACGCTGTCCACCAACCGCGGGAGCGAGAACCTCGAGACGGTACATGGGTTTGATCTCGTGATCGACGGCTCGGGCGCCGATTCACTCTGGTTCGCATCGCTATTCAGCCAGGATGCACTGGATCTGCTCGAACTAGGTCTGGGTGGGCCACTGACCTCAGAGCGGCTGTCCGAGGCGATAGGTTATGACCTGGCCGTCACGGATGTGACGCCCAAACTGTTCCTGCCCAACCTGTCGGGACTTACCCAGGGGCCCGGTTTTCCCAACCTGAGCTGCCTCGGATTGCTGTCCGATCGGGTGTTGGGATCCACCGTGGGCCCGGCGAGGTATTCGGTGACCACTACACACGATGCGCGCCGACCCCTTTGACGATGGCGGGGCCGCGCGACCGTAGCGTCGTCATAACGTGACCCACCTGAGACACAAATTCAGGTGTCACAGTGCACACTTACACCATCTTCATCCATGGAGACGTGTGACCGCGTGCGGCCATCCGCAAGATATCCGCGACGGTCCATGTGCATCGAAGGGGGACCTGTGAAATCCGTGAAGTCCATTGCCACGGGCGTGGCGGCCTTGACCGCCATTGGCGGCGCCGCCGCCGGTGTGGCTTCCATCGCAGCACCGATCGGCCTCGATCAGGTGCAACTCGCTGCGGTCGGCGCGCCACTGCCGCAGGACCCGCCGCCGCCTCCGCCGCCCGCGCCACCGGGAGCGCCAGGGCAGTTGCCGACGGCTGACCAATTGGCCAACCTCTGCACGCAGGCCACCGACCCCGGCGTCAACTACAGGGACAAGGCCAACCTGGTCGAAAACGGCATCCCCCAAAACGAGGGTATGGTGGCCGACCACGACCTGCGGAAGGCCTACCGCAACGGGAACTTCCCCGAGCAGTTCAACGTCACCAACATCACGCCGGCGGGTCCGAACATGGCCCAGGCCGACGTGGCCATCACGGGGCCGAAGTTCGCCGGACCGGTCAACAAGCACCTGGTGTTCGTCAACCAGAACGGAACCTGGGTCTTGCAACACGATGCCGCGCTCGCCCTGCTGCAGGCGGCGACCGCGACCAACTAAGGCAGATCCGCGTCGAGTAATACCGACGCTTCGAACCGAATCCCATGCGCCCCGGAAGGCGGCGCATGGGATTTGGCGTTCATGCCCCCGTCCACACAGATCAATCACCCCGGCGGCATCAACGAAACTTCCCTCATCGGATGGCCGTAACGTATCGGTGCCCAGGCGCGAAATACGAGACGCGAAAGGCGCGCTGACACCATCCACACCGCCACCAATTGGCGATGCCGGTTGCTGATCGTGCATCGAGATTCGTGCTGGTCAAAAAGGGGGAACCATGGGAATCGTCAAGACCGTTGCCACCGGGGTGGCTGCGCTGGCCATCGTCGGGGGCGTCGCCGGCGGCGTGGCCTCGGCCGTGACGCCGAGTGCGCTGGCCGCCGGAGTGCGACTCACCACCGTCGGCTTGCCGATTCCGCAGGATCCGCCGCCCGCGCAGCCGGTTGCGGGCGCCAGCGTGCCCACCTCCGATCAGCTGGCCGGCGTGCTCGACACCCTTGCCGACCCTAAGGTCTCCTTCGCCAAGAAGAGCAACCTGGTGCAGGGCGGCATCAGCGGGATGGAAGCGCACGTCGCAGACAAGAAGCTGCAGAAGGCGGCCAAGAACGGCGACCTGCCGCTGTCGTTCGGCGTCACCAACATCCAACCCGCCGCGGCCGGTTCGGCGACCGCCGACGTCGCGGTCTCCGGCCCCAAGCTGGCGTCGCCGGTCACGCAGAACGTCACGTTCGTCAACCAGGGCGGCTGGGTGCTGACGCGGGCGTCGGCGATGGAACTGCTGCAGGCCGCCGGTCAGTGATCGGCGCGTAACGCGCGCAGGTCCAACTTGGCGATGCGCGCCGGATCCGCCAGCACGTCGATCGCGCGGATTCGGCCGTCACGCACCACGAAACCCATGACGGATGCGGCGCGGCCGGCGACGAAAATCACCGCTCCGGCGGCGCCGTTCACGGTGGCGCTGCGCACCTCGCGTTCCGGCCCGCCGTAACTGCGGGCCAGCTTGGCCACCGAGGACGCGCCTTCGGCGCGGAAGACGGCCGTGGCGGGGCCGAAGTCGCCACGCAACACCACGTCGGGATGGAGCACCGCGACCAGGCGGTCGAACTCGCCGCTGCGCCCCGCCGCGAAGAAGGCGTCGACCACCTCGCGCTGCGCGATCAAGGTGCCGTCGGGCGCCGGGTCGGCCCGCTCGATCCGGCGTCGGGCCCGGCTGGCCAGCTTGCGGGCCGCCTCCGGCGTTCGGTCCACGATGGCCGCGATCTGATCGAACGGCACGGTGAAGACGTCGTGCAGCACGAACGCCAGGCGCTCGGCCGGCGGCAGCGTGTCCAGCACAACGAACAGCGCCAGTCCCACCGCGTCGGCCAGCATCGCGCGGTGCTCGGGATCGAATTCACCGACCGCCTCCACAATCGGATCGGGCAGGTGACCGGAAAGTTCCTCGCCGCCGCGAGTCCGGCGGTCGCGCAACATGTTCAGGCAGATGCGCGCTACCACGGTGGTCAGCCAGGCGTCCAGGTTGGCGATGCGGTTCGCGCCGTCCGATTCGGTGCTGCGGCTCAGCCGCAACCACGCCTCCTGCACCGCGTCCTGAGCGTCGTCGATCGAACCCAGCATGCGGTAGGCGATCGCGCCCAGCTGCGGTCGGGCCGCCTCGAAGCGAGCCGCCAATGACGGATCCGCCGTCACGGCCGGTCGGTCTCGGGCAACGCGCACACCCGGTTGGCCGAGAAGCCCGACGAGCCGATACCGAGGGCGATGTTGAACCGGGCGCGCATGTTGCCCAGGTTGATGACGTGGGTCAGGCCGACGAGCTGCGGCGTGTCGAAGTGGACACGCAGCGCGTCGAAAAGCTCATCGGTCACCTCGACCGGGGTGCGGCTCATCGCGGTGGCGTACTCCAGGATCAGCTTGTCGACGTCGGAGAAACAGACGGCGTTGCGGTAATTCGCCATCGCCAGCAACTCCGCGTCGGTGATGCCCCACTGCCGGGCGATCTGCGAGCCGAGGTCGATGCAGTACTCACAGCGCACCGTCGTCGCCGCCTTGAGCTCCGCCAGCGCGCGATGTCGGGGGCTGAGGATGTCGAGTTTCGACTCGGCCTGCTCCAACTTGCCGTAGGCGCTGAGCAATCGGGGGATATGCGCGTACATCCGCAGCGGCTCGAGCATCCCCACGGTTTCGAGCCCGGCCATCTGCGCGAGCTTGCGTTTGGTGAAGAAGAAGGCGATTTTGGCGCCGAGGCCGGCGTCGCGGTCGGAGACCCCTTGCAGCCGTGACATGGCGATCCTCCTGGCAAGTTGTGGCTTGAAACCAACGTCCTTACTAGGTCGACCCGCGGCGAACCCCGAACGTGACACTTATGCGGGCGACCCCAGCGGCATATCCATGTCGAACACCCGGGCATGCAGCACGGTGCGGTTCCGCAGCGCCGCGCGCACCGCGCGATGCAGGCCGTCTTCGAGATAGGTGATGCCCTTCCAGCGGACGGCGTGCGGGAAGAGGTCGCCGTAGAAGGTGGAGTCCTCGGAGAGCAAGCGGTCCAGTGCGAGGACCGTTGTGGTGGTGACCAATTCGTCGAGCCGGATCTGCTGCGGCGGTATCTGGGACCAATCCCGATAGGACAGGTTGTGTTCGGGATACGGCTTACCGTCGCGCACGCCCTTGAAGATCATCGGCCGACCTCTTCTGACTCGTTGCTGTGGCCCGACCGCTTCATTCTGGAAAGGCTAGCCGGACCGACGTTCGGCAGCACCTGTGCATCCGAACAGAGTCGTCCGACAGCCGCCGCGGGCGCCCCGGCGATGACGGGCGGTGGTCCTTGCGGCAACCGGTTCCGCCGAACCGCCGCTCGTGACGGTCGGCATCGCCCGAGCCCGTAAAATGAATCCGGTCAACGCGGTATCGAAGGAGGTGGCGGCCGGTGGGAAGTGCCGATGACCGTCGGTTTGAGGTGCTGCGCGCCATCGTCGCCGACTTCGTCGCCACCAAAGAGCCGATCGGGTCGAAGGCGTTGGTGGACCGCCACAACCTGGGCGTCTCGTCCGCCACGGTCCGCAACGACATGGCGGTACTCGAGGCCGAGGGCTACATCACCCAGCCGCACACCAGTTCCGGCCGGGTCCCTACCGAGAAGGGCTACCGCGAGTTCGTCGACCGGCTCGACGACGTCAAGCCGCTGTCCTCGGCCGAACGGCGCGCGATTCAGAGCTTCCTCGAGTCCGGCGTCGACCTCGATGACGTCCTGCGCCGGGCGGTCCGGCTGCTGTCGCAACTGACCCGGCAGGTGGCCGTGGTGCAGTACCCCACGCTGTCGTCGTCCACCGTGCGGCACCTCGAAGTGATCGCCCTGACCCCGGCGCGGCTGCTCATGGTCGTCATCACCGACTCCGGCCGGGTCGACCAGCGGGTGGTCGAACTCGGTGACGTCATCGACGATCACGAACTTTCACAGCTGCGGGAGATGCTCGGCCAGGCGCTGGTCGGCAAGAAGTTGTCGGCCGCCTCCGTCGCGGTGGCCGACCTCGCGGGACAGCTGAGCAGCCCAGACGGCTTGGGCGACGCCGTCGGCCGGTCGGCGACGGTGTTGCTGGAATCGCTCGTCGAACACACCGAAGAGCGCTTGTTGCTGGGCGGTACCGCGAACCTGACCCGTAACGCGGCCGATTTCGGTGGCTCGTTGCGCTCCATCCTGGAAGCGCTGGAGGAGCAGGTGGTGGTGCTGCGGTTGCTGGCCGCCCAGCAGGAAGCCGGTAAGGTGACGGTGCGAATCGGCCATGAGACGGCCGCCGAGCAGATATTGGGCACCTCCGTGGTGACCACCGCCTACGGCACCTCCGACACCGTTTACGGGGGAATGGGTGTGCTGGGGCCCACCCGGATGGACTATCCGGGAACTATCGCCAGCGTTGCTGCGGTTGCCCTATATATCGGCGAAGTCCTGGGTGCTCGATGAACGCGCACCCGCAGGGTGGGTACGCGCGGGGATAGACCAGGTATAGGAGAGTCAAGCGTGGCACGCGATTACTACGGGCTGCTCGGCGTGAGCAGAAACGCCAGCGACGCGGAGATCAAGCGCGCGTACCGCAAACTGGCGCGCGAACTGCATCCCGACGTCAACCCCGACCAGGCCGCGCAGGCGAAATTCCAGGAGATCTCTGCCGCCTACGAGGTGCTGAGCGATCCCGAGAAGCGGCGGATCGTGGACCTGGGCGGCGACCCGTTGGAGAACGCGGCCGCGGCGGGCGGCGGGTTCGGCGGATTCGGTGGCGGGCTTGGCGACGTATTCGAGGCCTTCTTCGGCGGCGGCTTCAGCGGCGGCGCGACCTCCCGCGGCCCGATCGGGCGGGTGCGTCCGGGCTCGGACTCGCTGCTACGGATGCGGCTCGACCTCGAAGAGTGCGCTACCGGCGTGACCAAGCAGGTCACCGTCGACACCGCGGTGCTGTGTGACCGGTGCCAGGGCAAGGGCACCAACGGCGATTCGGTACCGGTGCCCTGCGACACCTGCGGTGGCCGCGGCGAGGTGCAGACGGTGCAGCGCTCGCTGCTCGGCCAGGTGATGACCTCGCGACCGTGTCCAACGTGCCGTGGTGTCGGCGTCGTCATCCCCGACCCGTGCCACCAGTGCATGGGCGACGGCCGGGTGCGGGCCCGCCGCGAGATCAGCGTCAAGATACCGGCCGGCGTCGGCGACGGCATGCGCGTCCGGCTCGCCGCCCAGGGCGAGGTCGGGCCCGGTGGCGGCCCGGCCGGTGACCTGTACGTCGAGGTGCACGAACAGGCCCACGACGTCTTCGTCCGCGAAGGCGACGACCTGCACTGCACGGTTTCCGTCCCGATGGTCGACGCGGCGCTGGGCGTCACCGTCACCGTCGACGCCATCCTGGACGGCGTCAGCGAGATCACCATTCCGCCCGGGACCCAACCGGCTTCGGTCATCACGCTGCGTGGCCACGGCATGCCGCACCTGCGATCCGGCACCCGGGGCGATCTGCACGTCCACGTCGAGGTGGTGGTTCCGGCCCGGCTCGACCACCGCGACACCGAATTGCTGCGCGAGCTGAAGGCTCGCCGCAACCGCGACGTGCCCGAGGTCCGCTCGACACATGCCGGCGGAGGCTTGTTCAGCCGGCTCCGCGAAACCTTCACCGGACGCTAGCCGGCGCCCGGAGGCGCGCACATGGTCGCGACCCTGTTCTACCTCGACGGTCTGCCGGAGCCCGGCTCGGTCGCCGTGCTGGGCGGTGACGAGGGTTTCCACGCGGCCACCGTGCGGCGAATCCGTCCCGGCGAACGACTCGTGCTCGGCGACGGTGCCGGAGCCCTGGCCCACTGCGAGGTGGAACATGCCGGGCGCGACGGACTGCGGGCGCGGGTGCTCGAGCGCTGGAGCGTCGCGCCGGGGTCCCCGCCCGTGACGGTCGTGCAGGCCCTGCCGAAGTCGGAGCGTTCGGAGCTGGCCATCGAGCTGGCCACCGAGGCCGGCGCCGACGCCTTCGTGGCGTGGCAGGCCGCGCGATGCGTGGCCAATTGGCAGGGCAATCGGGTCGACAAGGGGTTGCGCCGATGGCGTGCCGTCGTCCGGTCGGCGGCCCGGCAATCCCGTCGGGCACACATCCCGGCGGTCGACGGCGTGTTGTCCACCGCAGAGCTGACACGGCGGATCCGCGACGAGGTGGCCGCGGGCGCGACGGCGCTGGCCTTGCACGAGTCGGCCACCGACCGACTCGCGGATATCGAGCTGGCACAGGCGAAGTCACTGCTGCTGCTCATCGGTCCAGAAGGGGGGATCGCCGACGACGAGATGGCGGCGTTGTCCGAGGCGGGCGCGGCGGCGGTGCGGCTCGGACCCCAGGTGCTGCGGACGTCGACAGCCGCGGCCGTGGCGCTGGGTGCCCTGGGCGTGCTGACCCCGCGCTGGGACCCGCCGGGCGATGTGCCGGCAAACGGCCTGGCGCAGCAGGTTCGCGACACCGGCGCGCCGTCGAGTACGTTGCTGAACACTGACCAACCCGGGCCCTCGGCGTAGACTGAGACGGCCCAGCAACCCACCGACAAGCCGAGAAAGCAGGCATCGAGAGCCACGTGACACCCCGCGAGACCAGCGCTGCTGACGCAGCCGGAGCCGTCCCCGCCTCTGCTCAGGTTCGCAGCAGCATCGATGTTCCGCCCGATGTCGTGATGGGCTTATTGGGTTCGGCCGACCAGAACCTGCGGGCCCTGGAGCGCAGCCTGAACGCCGATTTGCACGTGCGTGGCAATGCGGTCACCCTCGCCGGTGAGCCCGCCGACGTCGCGCTCGCCGAGCGGGCGCTCTCCGAACTGATCGCCATCGTTGCCGGTGGTCAGCCGCTGACCCCGGAGGTGGTTCGCCACAGCGTCGCCATGCTGGCCGGCACCGACAACGAGTCACCGGCCGAGGTGCTGACGCTGGACGTCTTGTCGCGGCGCGGAAAGACGATCCGGCCCAAGACGCTCAACCAGAAGCGCTATGTCGACGCCATCGACGCCAACACCATCGTCTTCGGGGTCGGTCCGGCCGGCACCGGCAAGACGTATCTGGCGATGGCCAAGGCGGTCAACGCCCTGCAGACCAAACAGGTCAGCCGCATCATCTTGACCCGCCCGGCCGTGGAAGCCGGTGAGCGCCTTGGCTTTCTGCCCGGAACCCTCAGCGAAAAGATCGATCCATATCTGCGGCCGCTGTATGACGCGCTGTACGACATGATGGATCCCGAGCTGATCCCCAAACTGATGACCGCCGGAGTCATCGAGGTTGCGCCGCTGGCCTACATGCGCGGACGGACCCTCAATTCCGCGTTCATCGTTCTCGACGAGGCGCAGAACACCACCGCTGAGCAGATGAAGATGTTCCTCACCCGACTCGGCTTCGGATCGAAGATCGTTGTCACCGGCGACATCACGCAGGTCGACCTTCCGGGCGGCGCCAGGTCAGGCCTGCGCTCGGCGATGGAGATCCTGGACAGCGTGGATGACATCCACGTCGCCGAGCTGACCAGTGTGGACGTGGTCCGCCACCGGCTCGTCTCGGAGATCGTCGACGCCTATGCGAAGTTTGACGAGCCCGGCCTGACGATGAACAGGGCGTCGCGGCGGGCGGCGGGCTCGCGTGGTCGTCGATGATGGTGCGGTGAGTGGATTCTATGAGCATTGAGGTATCCAACGAATCGGGTATCGACGTCTCCGAAGCCGAACTGATCAGCGTCGCGCGGTTCGTCATCGCCAAGATGGACGTCAATCCGGCTGCCGAGCTGTCGATGGTGCTGCTGGACACCGCCGCGATGGCCGACCTGCACATGCGCTGGATGGATCTGCCCGGCCCGACCGACGTGATGAGCTTTCCGATGGACGAGCTCGAGCCGGGCGGGCGGCCGGATGCCCCCGAGCCGGGACCCTCGATGCTGGGCGACATCGTGCTGTGCCCGGAGTTCGCTGCCGGCCAGGCGGCCTCGGCGGGTCACAGTCTGGGGCACGAGCTGGCGCTCCTGGCCATCCACGGCGTGCTTCACCTGATCGGCTACGACCACGCCGAGCCGGACGAGGAGAAGGAGATGTTCGCCCTGCAGGACCGGCTGCTCGAAGAATGGGTCGCCGAGCAGGTCGAGGCCTACCATCAGGACCGCCAAGAGGAGCGGGACCGCCGATTGCTGGACAAGTCAAGGTATTTCGACAATTGAGGGCACTCAAAATTCTGGCGGCAGCCGCCATCGCCTTCGCACCGTTGCCGGTGTGGGTCATCACCGACACCGAGGCGCGGGCGGCCCCGTGCGCGGGTGCGGGATCGAACCCCGTCGCCTGCGAGCACTGCATGTTCTACGTGAACGCCTATCACACGGCGAACGTGTGCAACGAGGACCGCCACGGCGTCCAGGGGCCCCCCAGCAACGCGCCCTCACCGGTTCCGCACGTTCCCGTTCCGGTGTACGAGCCGCCCCCGATCCCGTTGCCGGCGGAGAGCCCGCTGGTACTTCCGCCGCCCAACTCCGGTCAAAGCCCCGTCCCGGTGGTGGAGATCAATCCGCCGGGCCCGGACACGCCACGAAACGCCCCGGTGGTGGCACCGCCGCGGGGGCTGGATGCGCCGTCGCTGGCGATTGCGGCGGCCAAGGCCGCGCCGGTCACGCGCGTCGACCCCGCCAACCCACCGAAGCCGCCTACGCAGGTTGATTTCGACCAGCAGGTGCAGAACGTCGTGACTACCCACCGGGACAACGTCGACATCCTCAAGATTGACGATCAGAAGTTCGTCCGGCCGCGCCACTGGGACTACATCGACTACGACGACGCCTATCGCCGTCCGACGATCTACAACCCGCTCAGTCAGCCCGTGACGTTCCGTTACTTCTACAACGGCGCCTATCAGCAGGCGTACCTGCCGCGCGGAGCGCGGATAGTGCTCGACGCCACCACCGTCGGCGTCGTCCCGTTCACCGCGGTCAGCGACAGCTACGTCGCTGCCGGCAGCTTCTACGGCGCAGGTTCGATACCGCCGAACGACCCCAACGCCGCGACGGCGCCGGACCGCAAGCCGGCGCCCCCGAGGCTCTACGACACCGTCACGGTGTCCGTACCCGCCAAAGGCGAAATCGTCGAAGTGGGCCACGTGGCGGTGGTGGGTCACGACGGCAGCCAACCCGCGGGCGGCCAGGACACCTTCCTGCTCGACGACTCCACCCTGGCCTGGGGGCAGATCGACAACTCCAGCAGCGCCCCCGCCCAGATCAGGGTGATCAAGACCCAGCCGACGCCGGGCGTCGGGCCGACCGACGACGGCAGCTTCTTGGTGCTGCTGGCCGTCCACCATCAGGAGCCAGGTCAGCCCCAGCAATCCGGGTGGACCCTACCGCTGCGCTTCGGCGGGTTCGCGGTAGTGGTGGGCCTGATCGCCTGGCTGCTCAACCGCCGTAATCGGAACGAGGAGCAGCGAGCCGAGGAGCAGAAGGCGCAGGAGGAGAAGGCCGGCACCTAGCGGTCGCCGTCATCGGCACCGACCGACCGCTAAACTGCAGCTCAAAGCCACAGGGGAGTCAGTGACCAAGTCAAGGTATCTCGACAATTGACGGGCTGGTCTGAGCTGCTCGGTGCAGTCGCGCTGATCGCGCTGGGCGGACTGTTCGCGGCGATCGATGCGGCCATCAGCACGGTGTCGCTGGCCCGGGTCCAGGAGTTGGTGCGCGACGAGCGGCCCGGCGCGGTGGCCCTGTCCAAGGTGATGTCGGAGCGGCCGCGCTACATCAACCTGGTGGTACTGCTGCGAATCGCCTGCGAGATCACGGCGACGGTACTGCTGGTGGTGTTTCTCTACGACAACTTCGGGCTGAAATGGGGATTGTTCGGCGCGGCCGCCATCATGGTGGTGACCAGCTTCGTCGTCATGGGAGTGGGGCCACGCACCCTCGGCCGTCAAAACGCCTACTCCATCGCGCTGACCACAGTGCTTCCGCTGCAGGCGATCTCGTGGCTGTTGATGCCGATCAGCCGGTTGCTGGTGGTGCTGGGTAATGCGGTGACTCCCGGCCGCGGCCTGCGGAACGGGCCGTTCGCCTCCGAGATCGAACTGCGTGAAGTCGTCGATCTGGCCCAGCAGCGCGGCGTCGTCGCGGCCGAAGAGCGCAGGATGATCCAGTCGGTCTTCGAGCTCGGTGACACCCCGGCCCGCGAGGTGATGGTGCCGCGCACCGAGATGATCTGGATCGAAAGCGACAAGTTCGCCAGCCAGGCCATCAACCTGGCGGTGCGCAGCGGGCATTCCCGCATCCCGGTGATCGGTGAGAACGTCGACGACATCGTCGGCGTCGTGTATTTGAAAGACCTTGTCCAGCAGACGGTTTTGTCTGGGGACGGCGGCCGGACCCCGCCGGTGTCGAAGGTGATGCGTCCGGCGGTCTTCGTGCCGGATTCCAAGCCTCTGGATTCGCTGCTGCGGGAAATGCAGCGCGACCGCAACCACATGGCTCTTCTCGTCGACGAGTACGGCGCGATCGCCGGCCTGGTCAGCATCGAAGATGTGCTGGAGGAAATCGTCGGTGAGATCGCCGACGAGTACGACGAGGCGGAGACGGCGCCGGTCGAAGACCTGGGCGACAAGCACTTCCGGGTGTCGGCGCGGCTGCCGATCGAGGATCTGGGCGAGCTGTATGACGTGGAATTCGACGACGACCTCGACGTCGACACCGTCGGAGGGCTGCTCGCACTGGAATTGGGACGGGTGCCGCTGCCGGGCGCTGAGGTGGTTTCACACGGCCTGCGGTTGCATGCCGAGGGCGGCACCGATCACCGTGGCCGGGTGCGCATCAACACCGTCCTGCTCAGCCCTGCCGAATCGGGCGATTCTTCCGATGGCGAGGAACCGGAGCAGCATGACTGAATTTCGCTCCGGCTTCGTATGCCTGGTCGGCCGCCCCAACACCGGGAAATCGACGCTGACGAACGCGCTCGTCGGGACCAAGGTCGCGATCACCTCGATGCGGCCGCAGACCACCCGGCACACCATCCGCGGCATCGTGCATCGAGAGGACTTTCAGATCATCCTGGTTGACACCCCGGGCCTGCACCGGCCGCGCACCCTGCTGGGCCAGCGGTTGAACGACCTTGTGCGCGATACCTATTCCGAAGTCGACGTGATCGGGCTGTGCATTCCGGCCGACGAAGCGATCGGTCCGGGAGACCGGTGGATCGTCGATCAGATCCGTTCGACCGCGCCGAAAACGACTTTGATCGCGATCGTCACCAAGATCGACAAGACGCCCAGAGATCGGGTAGCCGCGCAGCTGGTGGCGGTCAGCGAGCTGGTCGGTGACTCGGCCGAGATCGTCCCGGTGTCGGCGGCGACGGGGTCGCAGGTCGACGTCTTGATCGACGTGCTGGCCGCCGCACTGCCGCCCGGGCCGGCGTACTACCCCGACGGCGAGCTGACCGACGAACCCGAAGAGGTCCTGATGGCCGAACTCATCCGGGAGGCCGCCCTCGAAGGTGTTCGCGACGAGCTGCCGCATTCGTTGGCGGTGGTCATCGACGAAGTCAACCCGCGGGCGGACCGTGACGACCTGATCGACGTCCACGCTCTGCTCTACGTCGAACGCGACAGCCAGAAGGGGATCGTCATCGGCAAAGGTGGCGCCCGGCTGCGGGAGGTCGGGACCGCCGCGCGCGCCCAGATCGAAAAGTTGTTGGGCACCAAGGTTTACCTCGACCTGCGCGTCAAGGTCGCCAAAAACTGGCAGAGCGACCCTAAACAGCTTGGCCGGCTTGGGTTTTAGGGCATGTGGGACCGGCGCACGCCCATGCGCGGCTAACCGGCGCCGCCGGTGTCACCAGGTTTGGTGAACGTTGTCATGGGTAGCCGCGCCGGTCGCAAGCCAGGGATTTGAGGCGCCGATGCACCGTGATCAGAAGGTAGCAGGTCCGCTTTATCGAAGGTCATGGGTGCAACCAACCGCGTGCCCCCGGATACCGTCAAAGCCGTTGGTAACCGGGTGATGTCGAGGCCGCGGGGCAATCGAAGCAACCGCTCGAAGGGTCAGGCCAGCACTCGGATGGTCTGCATCGACGGATCCGCCGCGTCGGGAAGATTCATGCCGGCGTTGGCGCCGGAGCACAGGTAATCCAGCACCGCGTCATTGAGACGTTCGCCGGGGACAACGGCGGGAATGCCCGGTGGGTAGGGCGTGATCTGTTCGGCGGCGATCCGGCCGCCGGTGCTGTCGGTGGGTATCGCCTCGACTCGTCCGAAAAACGCCTCGCGGGGCAACTCGACGGTTTCCAATTGCAGGTCCGTGGGCGACGGCAGCGCGATGCGCGGCGCCGGCGCGAAGTCGTCGGCCGCGGTTCGCCAAGCCCGCAAAGCATCGGTGAGACGTCCCAGTGTTTGCTTGTCGTCGGCCATGGACAAGGTGGCCAGGATGCGACGGTGATCGGTCATCCCCACATCGATGTGTGCGTGCGCGCGCAGCCAGTCGGCGGCCTGATAACCCGATGTGCCCGTGGCCGATACGTCGATCAGCACCTGCATCCGGTCCAGGTCATGAGAGGCCTGGACCCCGAGCAGCTCGTCGTCGAGCACCTGCACGTCGGGAATGAGTTCGATTTCTGCGCGGACTTGCCGCGTCAAATCCATTGCGGTCCCGAGCAATTCGTGACCACCTCTACCATCTGCCGGCGCCACCCGTCCATGGCCGCATACAGGAGGACGTTGGGGCTGGTGGTCATCAGCAGATCCGCGCAGCTGGACAGGCGGTCCCGATCGATCAAATTCCCCTGCACGTGGAACACCGAGCCCTGCTCGAAACCCGCGCCCATCTTGTGCACGCTGACCACGCAGACATCCGCGCCCGCATCCATCGCCCAGGTCGGCAGGTCCTCATGGAACGGCAGGTGGGCCCCCCACGCTTCGTCGATGATCAACGGCTTTCCGCGCCGATGGCACACCTCGGCGATGCCGGCGATGTCGGCGCAGGTGCCATACGGGCTTGGGCTCACGACGAGCGCGCCGGAGGCGTCCGGGTGCTTATCCCAGGCTTGTTCAACCTGCTGGGGCGAGGGCGATTGCGAAAAGTGGTGCTCGGCATCCCATCGGGGGTGATCCAGCGCGGCTGCACACCGGAGAAGATCAGCCCCGCCACGATCGACTTGTGGCTGTCGCGCCCGACCAGGAGGCTGCCGTCACCGCCGGCGACGGCCATCATCGCCGCCCTGACCGATAGTGAACTGCCACAGGTGGAAAACCAGGCGACCTCGGCGCCCACGGCTTCGGCCATCAGGTCTTCGGCGTGCTTGAGGTATCCGTTCCTGGTTCTGCGGTCATCCAGCCCGCCACTGGCCAGCACGTCGTCCAGGAACGGCTCGCGGCCCAGGACTGCGAGGACCCGGCCGTCGGCACCGCGGCCCTGCCGGTGGCCCGGCGGTGTAAACCCGTACCGGTTCTGGTCCCGGTAATCGGCCAGCGCATCGAGCAAAGGAGCGGTCGACTGGTCCATGCCGGGCGGGTACCCGGCCGTCGGCGGCTAATTCGCGCCGACACCTGCAAAAGCGCGCGTGGGATGTGCGCCGGGGGCGTCAGCTCGAGGCGCCGGGTACGTCGGTGGTCTGGTCCCACCAAGACTGGGGCTGTTGGCTGGCCCATCCGCAGACGGCTTCCAGCTCGGCGGCCAGCGAAATCAGCATGCCCTCGCTGTTCGCCGGACCCATCAGCTGCACGCCGATCGGCAAGCCGTCGGACGTGAAGCCGGCGGGGACATTGATCGACGGCCAGCCCAGCACGTTCCACGGGAAGGTCAGCGGGCACGCCGCGATCATGGCGCGGTCGGTGCCGAAGCCACTCAACCGGTCGAAGGCGCGGGCCAGCGGCGGCGGCTGGGCCGTGGTCGGCGCCAGCACGACGTCGACGATGTCGAAGATCGATCCCACCCGGCGCTGGTCGGCCGCTTCGTGGTGGCGGGCGCTGCGCAGGATCGCCTGTCCCAGCACCGCGCCCAGACGCAGGTTGGACAGGGTTCGGGGGTCCAGCACCACGCCGTCGCCCAGCCGCTCCTCCCAATCGCGGAGGCCCGAGGTGGACCGGGCGAGGAAGTCCCAGGACAGCCGCATGCCGTAGTCCGGGTTGCCGGGCACCACGGTGTGGCCGAGCAGTTCGAGTTGCTTGCCGACGGCCCGCGTCGCGGCCAGGATTTCCGGGTGCAGCTTCGGCCGGAAGCCGGTGTACGGGAACCGGGTGGACAGCGCGATGTTCAGCGGGCCGGGCGCTTTACCGACATAGTCGGACGCGGTGATCGGGGGCGGCTTGTGCCGGTCGCCCTCGACATTGCCCGACGCCGCGTCGAGCACCAGCGCCGCATCGGCCACGGTCCGGGCCAGCACGCCATTGACAGTGATGCCGTTGAACGCCTCCGGCAACGGCCAGGTCGAGATGCGTCCACGCTGCGGCTTGATGCCCACCAAATGTGTCCACGCCGCCGGTATGCGGATACTGCCGGCGCCGTCGGAGCCGATCGCGGCCGTGACCAGGCCGGCCGCCACCGCCGCGGCGCTGCCGCCCGACGATCCGCCGGGGGTGTGCCGGCGCGACCAGGGGTTGCGGGTATGCCCGAAACCGGGCCCGCTGGTGAACGGCCATTGTCCGAGTTCGCAGGTGTTGGTCTTGCCGACGATCACGGCGCCGGCCGCCTTGAGCCGGCGCACCACCTCGGCGTCGTGCATGGCGGGCGCGACCGATCCCTCGGTCCCGAAGGCGGTGGGCACCCCGGCAACGTCGACGTCGTCTTTCACCGCGATCGGAATCCCCAGCAGGGGGGCGGTGTCCCCGGCCGCGCGCCGCCGGTCGGCCTCCGCCGCGTCGGCCAGCGCCGAGTCGGTGAGCACCACCCGGAAGGCGTTCAGCGTGGGCTGGCTGGCGTGGATGGCGTGCAGGGAGCGACCCACCAATGTGGTGGACGTCACCGAGCGGCTGGCGAGTTGATAGAGCAGGTCAGTGAGTGTGGGCAGGCGCCGGTGGCCGGATCCGGCAATGGACCCGGGACCCGTCCCAGAAGCGCCAATCACGGGGTACGAGACTAACGGCGCGGATACCCGTAATGTCGCGGCGGGGTGCAAAACTATTGTGATGCGGCTATACCGAGACCGGGCTGTTGTGTTGCGCCAGCACAAGCTCGGCGAAGCCGACCGGATCGTCACGTTGCTTACTCGTGATCACGGACTGGTCCGCGCGGTCGCCAAGGGCGTGCGCCGCACCCGCAGCAAATTTGGTGCGCGGCTGGAGCCGTTTGCGCACATCGATGTGCAATTACATCCCGGCCGCAACCTCGACATCGTCACCCAGGTCGTCTCCATCGACGCGTTCGCCACCGACATCGTCAACGACTACGGGCGTTACACCTGCGGCTGCGCCATGCTGGAAACCGCCGAGCGCCTCGCCGGCGAGGAGCGGGCGCCCGCCCCGGCCTTGCACGGGCTCACGGTGAGCGCGTTGCGGGCGGTGGCCGACGGCCGGCGGTCCCGGGGCCTCCTGCTGGACGCCTACCTGCTGCGCGCGATGGGCATCGCCGGATGGGCGCCGGCGCTGGGCGAGTGCGCCCGGTGCGCCACGCCCGGTCCCCATCGGGCGTTCCACGTCGGCGCCGGCGGCAGCGTCTGTGCACACTGCCGGCCGGCGGGTTCGACGACACCGCCGCCGGGGGTGCTGGATCTGATGTCCGCGCTGCACGACGGCGATTGGGACTTCGCCGAGAAGACGCCGCAATCGCACCGCAACTACGTCAGCGGTCTGGTGGCCGCGCACCTGCAGTGGCATCTGGAGCGGCAGCTCAAGACGTTGCCGCTCGTGGAACGGACGTATCACGTCGACCGGACCATCGCCGACCAGCGCGCGGCGCTGATCGGGCAGGATATGGACTGTGGCTAAACTCTGGGCCGGCGGCTCGGGGCGAAAGGCCGAGCCCGCCACGGCGCCAGCCGATTTCCCGCAGTTGGACCCCGCGCCCGACGACTATCCGGTATTTCCCGACAAGTCGACCTGGCCGGTCGTCTTTCCGGAGTTGCCGCCGTCCCCTGACGGGGGGCCGTCTCGGCCACCACAGCACATCTCGAAGGCGGCCCCGCCCAGGATCGAGGCCGCCCGACTGCCCAACCATGTGGCCATCGTGATGGACGGCAATGGCCGCTGGGCCACCCAACAGGGCCTGAGCCGCACCGACGGCCATAAGGCCGGCGAGGCGGTCGTCATCGACATCGTCTGCGGCGCAATCGAGATCGGTATCAAATGGCTCAGCCTCTACGCCTTCTCGACCGAAAACTGGAAGCGTTCGCCCGAAGAGGTTCGCTTCCTGATGGGGTTCAACCGTGACGTGGTCCGCATGCGCCGGGTGAACCTCAAGGCGATCGGGGTCAAAATCCGGTGGGTGGGTTCACGGCCCCGCCTCTGGCGCAGCGTGATCAACGAGTTGGCGATCGCGGAGGATATGACGAAAGACAACGACGTCATCACCGTGAACTACTGCGTCAACTACGGTGGGCGCGCCGAAATCGCCGAAGCCACAAAGGAAATTGCGCGCCTGGCCGCCGCGGGCCGACTGAACCCGGAGCGCATCAGCGAGTCGACGGTGACGCATCACCTGCAGCGACCCGACATTCCCGACGTCGACTTGTTTCTGCGGACCTCGGGGGAGCATCGGTCCAGCAATTTCATGTTGTGGCAGGCCGCGTACGCCGAGTATGTATTTCAGGACAAGCTCTGGCCCGACTACGACCGCCGCGATTTATGGGCCGCGTGTGAGGAATACGCTTCCCGCAACCGCAGATTCGGGAGCGCATGATGCCGTCGCTGCAGGAACGGTTGGCTGCGATACTCGGCGACGTCCTTCCGCTCGACGAGGAGCCCGACGGCGCGGTCACGGTGCGCCACGACGGCACCATCGCCTCGTTGCGCGTGGTGAATATCGCCGAAGGCCTCGACCTAGTATCGCTCACCCAGATCCTGGCCTGGGATCTGCCGCTGACCAAGAAGGTCAGCGAGCAGGTCGCCGCGCAGGCCCGCGACAGCAATTTCGGCAGTGTGAGCCTGATCGAGAAGGTCAATGAGAAGGCCGTGCAACGCAACTCGGGCAAGGGTGCGTCGAAAACCGCCGACGTAATGCTGCGGTACAACTTTCCCGGCGGCGGCCTGACCGACGAGGCCCTCAGGACGCTGATCCTGTTGGTGCTGGACACCGGCGCCGGGATACGTCGGACGCTGATGGCGTAATCGGCTATCGGCCGTCGCAATCCGAACAGGTGCCGAAGATTTCGATGGTGTGGCTGACGTCGGAGAAGCCGTGTGTGGCGGCCACTTCCGCCGCCCACTCCTCGACCTCGTGATCGCCCACCTCGATGGTGGCGCCGCAGGTGCGGCAGACCAGGTGGTGGTGATGGTGCTCGGAACACCTGCGGTAGACCGACTCACCGGTGTCGGTGCGCAGCGTGTCGATCATCCCGGCCGCGGCCATCGACTGCAGCGTCCGGTAAACGGTGGTCAGGCCGATGTTCTCGCCGCGGCGGCGCAGCTCGTCATGCAGCTCCTGGGCCGAGCGGAACTCATCGAGCGTCTCCAGCAGCGTGGAGATCGCCGCGCGCTGCCGGGTAGAACGGACGCTCACCCCGGTCATTGGCGCCACTCCTTCTCATTGCTAGGCGCTGCATCGTCGCTGGCGCGGGTCATTGTCGCGGCTCCTCACTGGCGTGCGCGACGGCGTCCACCACGATGTGCGCAAGGTGATGATCGGCGAGGCGGTAGAGCACTTCGCGACCGGATCGCTCCCCGGTGACCACCCCGGCCGCCTTGAGAATCTTCAGATGCTGGCTGACCAGCGGCTGGGGCACGCCGAGCGCATCCACCAGCTCGTGCACGCAGCGATGGGACTCGCGCAACTGCAACACGATCGCGATACGCACGGGCGCGGCCAGCGCGCGCAGCAACTCGCCGGCGGCGTCGAGGATGTCCCGGGGCGGCGGGACGGGGTAGGCGGCCAAACCGGGGTGCCCACCGGCGCCGAGCGCGTCGGGGTCGTGGCCGACCACGCCCGGGTCCGCGTCGCCGTCTTGCGCGGCCGGCATCGAGGCAGAAGGTGACGGGGACGTCATCATGGGAGCGGCATCACCTCGAAAGTGCCAGGTAGTGGGAAAAGTTTCCGCCATTGAATGTCGTTATCGGCTGCCATCCACTGTCACATGCATGATGACGCATGTCAAAGACCACGGCGTCGATCGCTACCATGACTGATGCTCTGCGCACCGCGGTCGATCGCCGCGCGTGCCCGCCCGAACCCGGAAAGGGAGTGCACCACGCCGTGGCGTCCGTCATCGACACCGTAGTGAACCTGGCCAAACGGCGCGGCTTCGTCTTTCCCTCCGGGGAGATCTACGGCGGCACTCGGTCGGCGTGGGATTACGGCCCGCTGGGTGTGGAGTTCAAAGAGAACATCAAACGGCAGTGGTGGCGCTCGGTGGTCAGCGGTCGCGATGACGTTGTGGGACTGGATTCGTCGATCATCTTGCCCCGGCAGGTGTGGGTCGCCTCGGGCCATGTCCAGGTCTTTCACGACCCGCTGGTCGAATCGCTGATCACCCACAAGCGCTATCGCGCCGACCACCTCATCGAGGCATACGAGGCGAAACATGGGCACCCGCCGCCCAACGGCCTGGCCGACATCCGCGATCCAGAGACCGGCGAGCCGGGCCAATGGACCGAGCCGCGCGAATTCAACATGATGCTCAAGACTTACCTGGGCCCGATCGAGACCGAGGAGGGTCTGCACTACCTGCGCCCGGAGACCGCGCAGGGCATCTTCGTCAACTTCGCCAACGTAGTGACGACCGCCCGCAAGAAGCCGCCTTTCGGTATCGGCCAGATCGGCAAGAGTTTTCGCAACGAGATAACCCCGGGCAACTTCATTTTCCGGACCCGCGAGTTCGAACAAATGGAAATGGAGTTCTTCGTCGAGCCCTCGACCGCGAAGGAATGGCATCAGTACTGGATCGACACCCGGCTGCAATGGTATGTCGACCTGGGCATCGACCCGGAGAACTTGCGGTTATTTGAACATCCAGCCGACAAGCTGTCGCACTACTCCGATCGCACCGTCGATATCGAGTACAAGTTCGGTTTCGCCGGTAATCCCTGGGGCGAGTTGGAAGGTGTTGCGAACCGGACCGATTTCGACTTGTCGACGCATGCTAAGCATTCCGGCGTCGACCTGTCGTTTTACGATCAGGTCACCGACACCCGGTACACGCCCTACGTGATCGAGCCGGCCGCCGGCCTGACGCGATCGTTCATGGCGTTCTTGATCGACGCCTACACAGAGGACGAAGCCCCGAATGCCAAGGGCAAGATGGAGAAACGCACGGTTCTGCGCCTCGACCCGCGCCTGTCTCCGGTCAAAGCCGCGGTGCTTCCGCTGTCCCGCCACGCCGACTTGAGTCCCAAAGCGCGAGACTTGGCCGCCGAGTTACGCAAATTCTGGAATATCGATTTCGACGACGCCGGTGCGATCGGGCGACGTTATCGGCGCCAGGACGAGATTGGCACACCGTTCTGCGTGACGGTGGATTTCGACTCGCTCGAAGACGATGCAGTGACGGTGCGCCGGCGCGACGACATGTCCCAGGAACGGGTCGCTATGAATGCGGTCTCGGAGTATTTGGCGGTGCGCCTTAAGGGCTGTTAGTCGTCCCTCCTGACCCCGGCTCGTGGATTTTCTGTGCCTGGACATCCGGCCATCTGATCGTCCCGCCCGGGCGGCGATAAGTCATCACTTACTCCGGATATTGTTAAATCGAGGGTTTGTTTTAAACTTCGGCCTTTCGCGTGGGGTGCCTCAAGGTCTTCGTTGCGGTATAAGTAGTAGCTAATGGCCGCGGGCGGACGTCGAGCCGTCCGGGGTAGTAGCCGTTGACTCGGTCGGTTGGGGTTGCGATTGATTCCCGCGTTTGTGTTCTTCCCTCCTGAGATCAACTCGGCCTTGATATTTGGCGGCCCGGGATCCGGACCTCTGCTCGAGGCGGCCTCGGCGTGGGATGGGCTGGCGGCCGAGTTGTCGTCCTCGGCATCGTCTTTTCACACCGTGGTTTCGGATCTGGCCAGTGGTCCCTGGCTGGGGCCGTCGTCGACCTCGATGACCGCGGCCTCGGCGCCCTACGTGGAATGGCTGCTCATCGCCGCGGCACAGGCAGAGGTGGCGGCGTTGCAGGCCCGGATGGCGGCCCTGGCCTTTGAGGGGGCTTTGGTGGCGACGGTGCCACTGCCGGAGGTGTTGGCGAATCGGGCCAGGCTGCTCGTCTTGATAGCGACGAACTTTCTGGGCCTGAACACGGCGGCGATCGCGCAGACCGAGTTTGAGTACGTCGAGATGTGGGCGCGGGATGTGGCCGCGATGCTGGGCTATCAGGCCGGGGCTCAATCGATGGCGGAGGCATTGCCGAATTTCAGCGTTCCGCCCGCGGCCCTCGGGGGCGGCGCGCCATCCGCGGACGGGGCGGACCTGGCCGGGTTGGTGACCGCCCCCTTGACTTTTGCGTCGCAGTTCTTGCAGGGCTTGTCGTCGCTGGGAACCGCGTTCGCCTCGCAGCTGCAGTCGGTGTTTTCGGCCCTCTCGCCGGCCGTCTCGTCGTTGACGTCACTGCTTTTGTCGACGCCGGTGGCCGCGTTGACGACGGCCGCGCAGGCCGGAGCGTACCCGGCAACCGCGTTGATGACGCCCATGGTGACGCTCGCGCAAAGTACGGGCCCGGCAGCGGCGGCACCGACACCCGTGCCTCCACTGGCGCCGGCACCGGGGTTGGTCGGTGCGACCAACGCGCCCCTCAGCGCGCCACCTAGCTCGGGTGGCGCGTTAACGGACCTGCAGCCGTTGGCCGGTGGGGGGTTGGGCGCCTTGGGCGTTGCGACGGCGGGGCTAGGCAGTGCGCGATTCGTCGGGTCGATGTCGGTGCCCGCCGCGTGGCAAGGGTCGATGCCGGCCTACATCGCCGCTCCGGCGATGTCGGGTGCGGGCTCTGGAGCTCCGGTTGCGGTGGGATCAACCGGAACCGGAAATGGCGTGCCGATGGCGGCGGTGCCGGTGAACGAGAAGAACCCCGAGGGCGAGGACCGGGGGACCAGGGCGCAGGTGGTGAGATCTCGTCCCAAAGTTGTTCCGCGCGGCCGGCGCGGATAGCGCGACGATGCTGCTGTTGCAGACGTGCATATTGTGCAAAGCGGCGAGAATTAAATACTTTTTGATTTGTCGACCTGCGCGGTAACACGCGGTGTAACGCGACGCGTAATTCATCGGGTGCGCCGGGTAAGACCAACCGCCCGCCTACTCGTCCAACCGAAGAAACCGGTCGAGAACCGACGCCCGCGACCCTTGAGCGGCCTCGTCTCGCCATCGAAGCCCGGCCTCGGTTCCATCCCTAAAGTGTTGTGTATCAACACATTATGAATTGATGACACCCGGCCGCACGAAACGTCGCACCAAGCGTCGGACACCGGCCGTCGTCCACGCGCGTGACGGCGTCCGGGCCGGCCGTCGTCGAGGAGTTGACGACGGGTCGCGCGCCGTTGAGCATGTGTTCGACAAAAATAATGTTCGGCAAGTCCCGCATATTTTGTTCAGTTTGTCTTACGATGTGAGCCGGTGGGCGTGAATTCGATTCGCCACAGCGCCTGAACGCTTTAATCGGCTGTGGAAGGGGGCAAGGGTGCTTTTGCCTCTCGGTTCGCCGTTGCCGGATGACACGGTGTCGGCAGTTCGCGGTGAGTCCGGCATGCTCGGTGGTCTGTCGGTCCCGCTCAAGTGGGGCGTGGTCGTCCCGCCGGATGACTATGACCATTGGGCGCCGAAGTCGGACGGCGCCGAAGCTCGCGAAGAGAAGGCGGACGGTGCGCGTAGCGGCTGGGAAAACGACCGTACCCCGGGCGTGGTACCGCATTCCCCGGCGGCTGGTTAAAGGCGGAGCGAACACCTAAAGCCGCTGCGATCGCCGGCGTCAGGCGCTGCTCAGAATCGGCCGCCGCCACCCATGAAACCGCCGCCGGATGCACCCGGGCTGCCGCCGAACGAGGTCGGGCTCCAGCCGCCGAATCCGCCCCGCATGCCTCCGCCGAGGACGTTGCCGATGATGATGCCGCCGAGCATCGCACCCATGTCGCTGCCGCCGCGGCCCATGTAGGCCCGCTGCGCCAGTTGCACGTCGTCGTTAGCCAGGGACTGCGCCGTGGCAGCCAGCGTCGACGCCGCATTGGCGTGCGCGATCGCCTCGGTCGGCAGCGTCGATCGTTTGTCCTGCGCGGCTTGGAGATGCCGTTTGGCTTCGGCCAGCCGGGTGCGCGCCTCGGGACCGATGCTGCCCCGACGGGTGTCTACGTAGTCCGACACCGCGCGCACCCGCGACTGCGCGGTGAACAACGCCTGCTCCATTGACCGGTTCAGCTGTTCGGCGGCGGCCTGCTCGGAGGCCAGCGTGGCCAGTAGCCCATTGAGGGCGGCGTCGGCCTTGGTCAACTGTGCGAACTCGCCCAGCGGATCGTCGGAAGCACCGGCTCGTGCGCGTTCGACGGCCGTGATGGCCGCGTCGCGCGCCGCGATCAGATCAGTGGTGTGGACGGTTTTGACGTTCGATGTCTTGCGCAACAGTTCGTCGGCGCGCGCGATGTCGTTCTGGATGTCGGTCATCGCCGACGGCAGCCTGTCGATGGCGTGCTGGATGTCCCCGGCCGCGTGGTCAACCGCGTCGAGCAACGCGTGCGCTTGGCCCAGCGCTGATTCGGCGGCCCGGACGGCGTCGACCAGACGGGACTGCTGCCCGCTGACGGCTTGGGCGGCAAGCTCACGGCCGGTGCCGATGTTGCGGTCGGCGAACGCCAGCCGCTCCTTGGCCGCCGTGACATTGCCGGACACCGACGTGAGCGCGGCGGCGCTGAAGTCCTTGTGCAGTGCGGCAAGTCGTTGATCGGCCGGCGCGATGCGGGTGGTGAGTTCCACGTATTGCTGCGTCAGTGCGTCCAGGCGGGCGGGTGCATTGATCACCAAATCGCGCAACTGCTCGAATGCTTCGGTTTGCGACTCCAGCTCGCGGTCGGCGCGCGCCGCCGAGACGATCACCCGGGTGAGCAGGTCGCGGCGCTGCGCCGGTGTCTCGGGCATCGCGTCGTCGAGTTGCTGGCGGATCGTGAAAGCCTGGGCCAGAGCAGCTTTGGCGTTCGTCACCGCCTGCGTGAACGGCTGGGTGCGGTCCTCGCCGAATTCGGCGACTGCCAGATCCAGTTCGTTGGCGCTGGTGCGTATCGCATTGTCGACGTCCACCACCAATGCACGGGAGAGGTCGTCGAGTGCCTGCGACGGCACCTCCGCCAGCGCGTTGGCGTCGGTGGGATCGACTCGTCGTGCCGCGGCCAACGCCGCGGCGCGACGGCGCCTGCGGCGGTAACGCATGACCAGCAGCAGGACTGCCAGTGCGATGAGGATGCCGGCCAATACGGCCAGCAGCGCCACTCGGCCCGATGAGCCCGGCGAGGCGTCCAGGCCGTTGGCCGCCGCCACGGCGGCGCCGCTCCAATCGCCGTTGTGCAGCGCGGGTTCGATCCTGTTGCGCCGCAACTTGTCGACCTGATTTGCGTTGACACTCTTGATCGTGGACGGCACCAGGAAGGCATACGCACGGCTCACGGTGCCGATAGCCAGCAGCGCGTCGTAGTCGCCGAGGTCGCTGCTGCTCACGGTCCGTTGTGCCCACTCGGCCGCGGGCTGCCCGGAGAAGT
Organism: Mycobacterium sp. NGS58; assembly: GCF_059812385.1. Taxonomy (NCBI): domain Bacteria; kingdom Bacillati; phylum Actinomycetota; class Actinomycetes; order Mycobacteriales; family Mycobacteriaceae; genus Mycobacterium; species Mycobacterium sp. NGS58. The sequence continues at coordinate 126,002 of NZ_JCALCO010000006.1, forward strand.
TGTCGACGTAGACCACCCACAGCCGGATGTGGCGGTCGGTGTACAGCTTGTTCAGCGCGGCCGTTACCGCACTGCGCCCGGAATCCGACAGCGCCCCCGCGTTGTCGGTGATGTAGTCGGCCAACCGGAGGGGTGGCTGCGCGCCCGCGGGCGGAGCCAGCAGCAACCCGCCGCTGAAGCTGAGGATCGTCGCGATCACGGCGATCAGGCGAGCGGTGCGCATAGGGCCAATCTAGCGCCGTGACGATGCACGCCAGTAGGCCTGAGTCGAGGCGAACTTCGCCAGGCAATCCCTGGCAGACTGTGCGTCGGTGACCGGGAATCAGCACGACCCATACGACGACTTCGACCGTCAGCGACGCGTGGCCGAAGCGCCGAAGACTGCGGGTCTGCCGGGCACCGAGGGGCAGCACCGCACGGACTTCGCCCGCGATCGCGCACGGGTCCTGCACAGCGCCGCATTACGCCGGTTGGCCGACAAGACCCAGGTGGTCGGGCCCCGAGAGGGCGACACACCGCGCACCCGGCTGACGCACTCGCTCGAGGTGGCCCAGATCGGGCGCGGGATGGCGATCGGCCTGGGCTGCGACCTCGACTTGGTCGAGCTGGCGGGTCTGGCCCACGACATCGGCCACCCGCCGTACGGCCACAACGGCGAACACGCGCTCGATGAGGTCGCGACGGACTATGGCGGCTTCGAGGGCAACGCCCAGAACTTTCGAATCCTGACCAGCCTTGAACCCAAAGTCCTTGATGCACAGGGCAATAGCGCAGGGCTGAATTTGACTCGTGCGTCGCTGGACGCGGTCACCAAGTATCCCTGGCCGCGCGGCGAAGGGCGACGCAAATTCGGGTTTTACGACGACGACCGCGAGCCGGCCGCCTGGGTTCGGGCGGGTGCCCCGGAGGGCCGGATGTGCCTGGAAGCGCAGGTCATGGACTGGGCCGACGATGTGGCGTATTCGGTCCACGACGTCGAGGACGGTGTGGTGTCTCAACGCATAGACCTGCGGGTGCTTGCCGACGATGACGAGGCCGCCGCATTGGCCGCGCTGGGCGAAACCGAATTCTCCCGGGTGCGCGCCGACGACTTCATGGCGGCCGCGCGTAGGCTCTCCGCCCTGCCGGTGGTCGCGGCCGTGGGCAAATACGACGCTACATTGGCGGCCTCGGTCGCGCTGAAGCGATTGACCAGTGAATTGGTCGGCAGGTTCGCCTCCGCGGCCATCGCGACCACCCGGGCGGCGGCCGGTCCCGGACCGCTGGTGCGTTACCGGGCCGAGTTGCAGGTTCCCGACTTGGTGCGCGCCGAGGTTGCCTTGCTGAAAATCTTGGCGCTGCAATTCATCATGTCCGATCCGCGGCATCAGGAGACTCAAGCCCGACAGCGTGAACGCATCCACCGGGTGGCGCACTGGCTGTATGCCGGGGCGCCCCGAACGCTCGATCCGGTGTTCGCTGCGGCCTTCAACACCGCCGCCGACGGGGCCGGCCGGTGGCGAGTCATCGTCGATCAGATCGCGTCGTACACCGAGGGCCGCCTCGAACGGATCGACGTTCGCCAGGCCGGGCCGTAGTCACCGGTGGGCATCAAGTCGTCCGGTCCGGGGATCAGCGGAGCCGCCGCGAGTTAGGCTCCCCGACATGAAGAAATTCAGCGGCTCGCCCTTTGTGGCCTCCTTCTTGATGGGACTTCCCGTCGTCGCCATGACTGCCTGCAGTTCACCGCAGCATGCGAGCACCCAACCGGGCACCACGCCTCCGGTGAAAAGTGGCGCTCCGACGTCGTCCGGTGAGACGACCACCCCGGCACCCGCCGGCGGCTCGCTCACCGCGGAGCTCAAGACGCCCGATGGCCGGTCGGCGGCCACCGCGACCTTCGACTTCACCGGCGGCTATGTGACCGTCACCGTGAAGACGACGGCTCCTGGCATCCTGACGCCCGGCATCCACGGCCTGCATGTGCACGAGATCGGCAAGTGCGAGCCCAACTCGGTGGCTCCCACCGGCGGTGCACCCGGGAACTTCCTGTCCGCCGGCGGTCATTACCAGGCCCCCGGCCACACCGGTAAGCCGGAAAGCGGCGATCTGACGTCCCTCGAGGTCCGTCAGGATGGCTCGGCATACCTGGTCACCACCACCGATTCGTTCAACCGGGACGATCTGCTGGCGGGCCACAAGACCGCGCTGATGCTGCACGGCGCCCAGGACAGCGAGAACGCGATGGAGCGGGTCGCCTGCGGTGTCATCGGTACGGGCTAGCGTTCGACGTCGCGCCTTAGACTGAGCCGATGTCAAGCCCGGCAGGTTCACGCGCGGAGGGCGATGGCCGTGCCCGGGGTCGCGGCCGGATTCCCGACCGCGATATCGCGGCCATCCGGGAACGGGTGCGCATCGATGAAGTCATCGGCGATTACGTCCAATTGCGGCGTGCCGGAGCCGATTCGCTCAAAGGCCTGTGCCCGTTCCACGACGAGAAGTCGCCGTCGTTTCACGTCCGCCCCAACCACGGGCACTTTCACTGCTTCGGCTGTGGCGAGGGCGGCGACGTCTACGCGTTCATCCAGAAGATCGAACACGTCAGCTTCGTCGAGGCCGTCGAACTGCTGGCCGACCGGATCGGCCACACCATCAATTACTCCGGCTCGGCCACCAGCGTTCAGCGGGACCGCGGCAGCCGCAGCCGACTCGTCGCGGCCAACGCCGCGGCGGCGGAGTTCTATGCGGAGGCGCTGGAATCCGACGAGGCCGCACCGGCACGGCAGTACCTGACCGAGCGGAACTTCGACGCCGACGCGGCCCGTCACTTCGGTTGCGGCTTTGCGCCGTCGGGCTGGGATTCGCTGACGAAGCATCTGGTGCGCAAGGGTTTCGAGTTCAAGGAACTGGAATCGGCGGGCCTGTCGAGGCAGGGTCGCCGCGGACCGATGGACCGCTTCCACCGCCGGTTGTTGTGGCCTATCCGGAGTTCAGCCGGCGAGGTGATCGGTTTCGGTGCCCGGCGGCTGTTCGACGACGACCCGATGGAAGCCAAGTACATCAACACGCCAGAGACGCTGCTGTACAAGAAGTCGAACGTGATGTTCGGCATCGACTTGGCCAAACGCGACATCGCCAAAGGCCACCAGGCCGTCGTCGTCGAGGGCTACACCGATGTGATGGCGATGCATCTGAGTGGGGTCACCACCGCGGTCGCCTCGTGCGGCACCGCGTTCGGCGATGAGCATCTGTCGATGCTGCGCCGACTGATGATGGACGACAGCTTCTTTCGCGGCGAACTGATCTACGTTTTCGACGGCGACGCGGCCGGGCGGGCCGCCGCGCTCAAGGCGTTCGGCGGCGAGCAGAACCTGGCGGGGCAGTCGTTTGTGGCCGTCGCGCCCGACGGCATGGATCCCTGCGATCTGCGGCTGAAATCCGGCGACGGGGCGCTGCGCGATCTGGTGGCGCGGCGAACGCCGCTGTTCGAATTCGCGATTCGCTCGGCGCTCGCCGAGATGGATCTGGACAGTGCCGAGGGCCGGGTTGCCGCGCTGCGCCGCTGCGTGCCGATGGTGAGCCAGATCAAGGACCCCACCCTGCGCGACGAGTACGCCCGTCAGCTCGCGGGGTGGGTCGGCTGGGACGACGTCGCGCAAGTCATCGACCGGGTGCGCGGCCAAGCCAAAACCACCAGTTCTCAGGCCCGCGGCGGTGCTGGGCCCCGGGCTTCCCGCCGCGCGGCCCAGCCGGCGCCGGACGCGGCCCAGTCCACCACCGGCCGCCCGGACCCGCGCGACCCCACCCTGTGGCCACAACGGGAGGCGCTCAAGGCGGCCCTGCAGTACCCGGCGTTCGCGGGGCCGGTGTTCGACACGCTGACCGTCGAGAGCTTCACCCATCCCGGGTACGCGGCGATCCGCGCGGCCATCGAGACCGCCGGTGGCACGTCGAGCGGGATCACCGGCGCGCAGTGGATCGAGGCGGTGCGCGATCAGGCCTCCTCGCCCTTGACGGCCGGCCTCGCCAGCGAACTGGGTGTGGAGGCCATCCAGGTCGACGAGGAGAAGCTGCCGCGCTACATCGGCGGTGTGCTGGCCCGGCTACAGGAGGTGTGGATGGGCCGGCAGATCGCCGAAGTGAAGTCGAAGCTGCAGCGCATGTCGCCGATCGACCAGGGCGACGAGTACCACGCTCTATTCGGCGACCTGGTGGCGATGGAGTCCTATCGTCGCAGTCTGCTGGAACAGGCTAGCGGCGGCGATTAGACGGCGTCAGCGCTTCGGCCGAGCCCTCGACGTCGCGTTCCATGATGGCCGTCTGGTCGTCGATCTCTGTCAGCGTGACGAAACCGGCGTCGGGGGAGATCCGATTGGCGACCTTGCGCCGTCCCCCTTCGATCATTGACTTGGCCACCGGACTGCTGGTCAGCGCGCGATAGGTGCCGACGAGCTGCTCGTACCGGCGACGCCCGGCCTTCGAGCCCAGCACGTAACCCAGTCCAAGCACCACGACATACCGGATCAAGACGTTCCTCCCGACGATCGATGGCTTCCATCCTGCCTCACCGGCCGGCGACCCGCTGCGCCGCGCTTGCGATCGGGGCGGTCCACACTAGTTGGGTGCGGTCGTGCCAGTACGCTAGAGTCGTCCCGCGATCGGGTTAGTCCCCTGTAGCTCAATTGGCAGAGCATTCGGCTGTTAACCGAAGGGTTCCTGGTTCGAGTCCAGGCGGGGGAGCATTTTCTTAGCCGGCGGCGGCCTGACGTGCCGTCCGCCCCGGGGTGGGCACCAAGCCCAAATGCTCGCGCAACGTCTGCCCGCGGTATTCGGTACGGAAGCTACCGCGCTCCTGCAGCAGCGGGACCACCTTCTCGACGAACTCGTCGAGCCCATGAGGCGTCAGGTGGGGCACCAGGATGAAGCCGTCGCAGGCATCCGACTGCACATAGCGATCGATCTCTTCGGCGACCTGCCCCGGAGTCCCGACGAACTGCTGGCGGCTGGTCACTTCGATGATCAGCTCGCGGATCGACAGGTGCTCGGCTTCGGCTCGGGCGCGCCAGGTTTCAGCGACCGCCCTGGGATCACCGTGCCGCACCCGCCCTCGGGTGATGTTCGGGTTTTCGGCGGTCTCGACCTCGGGCAAGGGCCCGTCGGGGTCGTAGGCCGAAAGGTCCACGCCCCACACCTGTTCGAGGAACGCGATCGCGGTCGGGCCGCTCACCTGCTGCTCGCGGATGAAACGGGCGTTGTCCTGCGCCTCGGCCGGGGTGTCACCCAGTGCGAACGTCGCGCCAGGCAGCACCTTGAGCTGGTTGGGGTCCCGCCCGTAGGCCGCAGCGCGGCTCTTCACGTCGGCGTAGTAGCGCCGGCCCGCCTCGAGCGACCCGTGCAACGTGAACAGGGCATCGGCGTGCCTGGCGCCGAAGTCGCGACCGTCGTCGGAGTCACCGGCCTGCAGCAGCACCGGGTGGCCTTGCGGCCCGGCGGGCAGCGAGGCGACGCCGCGGACGCCGAAATGCGGGCCGTCGTGTTCGACGCTGCCGATGAGGGCCGGATCGGCATAGACTCCGGCGTCGACGTCGGCAACCACGGCCTCGGGTGCCCAACTGTCCCAGAACCGCCGCGCCACGGTGATGAATTCCTCGGCTCGGCGGTAGCGGTCGGCATGGGCGAGGAACCCGCCGCGGCGGAAGTTCTCCCCGGTGAACGCGTCCGAGGACGTCACCATGTTCCATCCCGCCCGACCGTCGGACAGGTGATCCAGCGTCGCGAATTGCCTTGCCACCTCGTAGGGTTCGTTGAACGTGGTGTTGATGGTGCCGGCGAGGCCAAGGTGAGTGGTCACTGCAGCGAGCGCCGCCAGCACCGTGAAGGTGTCGGGCCTGCCGACGACGTCGAGGTCGTGAATCTTGCCGCGATGCTCACGCAGCCGCAGGCCCTCGGCCAAGAAGAAGAAGTCGAACAGGCCCCGTTCGGCCGACTCGGCAAGGTGCACGAACGATTCGAACGCGATCTGGCTGCCCGCGCTCGGATCGGACCAGACCGTGGTGTTGTTCACCCCGGGGAAGTGCGCGCCGAGGTGTATCTGCTTGCGGTGGCGGGCTTCTCGAATGGTCATCCGGTCAGTCCCCATCGCTTGGCGATCAGTTCGTGCGAGCGCAGCCGGTCGGCATGCCGGTGTGTCACCGAGGTGATCACCAGTTCATCGGCATCGGTGGCTCGGCGCAGCAGCTCGAGCCGGTCGGCGATCTCGTCCGGGTTGCCGACGAATTGTGTCGCGGTGCGATCGGCCACCAGCGCCTGCTCGTCCTCGGTCAGGGGCTGGCAGAAGTCGGGATCCGGGTAGGGGATGGCACCCTGGCCGCTGCGAATGGAGTGCACCCAGCGGCCGTAGCCGGATGCGAGATGGCGTGCGGTCGCGCTGTCCTCGGCGACCACGACGTCGGCCGACACCACCACATACGGCGCCGATAGCCGGGCGGAGGGGCGGAATGCGTTGCGATACGCGGTGATCGCGTCGATCGCGGTGCCCGGGGTGATGTGGTAGCTCGCGACAAACGGAAGTCCACGCGCGCCGGCCACTTCCGCGCTTTGGCCCTTGGTGCTGCCGAAGATCCACGGAGTCAACTGGGCGTGCTCGCCCGGGACGGCATGTAGCTCATGGCCATTGACGGTGTAGGTACCGTCCAGCATCGCTTCGATATCGGCCAGCTGTTCGGCGAAGTCCGGGGGTTGCGCGCACGGCTGGCTGAGGACCATGCCCTGGGCCCGGATCCGGTCGCTTTTCATCAGCGGCGTCTGATCGAAGGGCGCGGGAATGACGACGCCGGCTACCTCACGCCAGGGCGTGGGCGCACGTTCGGTGACGGCCGGAGGCGACGTGGCCGCCTCTTGGCGCCGCTGCCCGGATCGGCCCAATCCCATGTCGATGCGGCCCGGATAGAGCGCGTCGAGGATGCCAAAGCTTTCCACCACGGCAAGCGCCGTCGTGTGGCCCACCTGTACCGCCGCCGACCCGACGTGGATTCGCTCGGTGGCCGCGGCGATTTGGCCGATCAGGGTCACCGGCGATGAGCTGGCCACCGCGACGAAGTGGTGCTCGGCGAGCCAGTAGCGCCGGTAGCCCCATCGCTCGGCGTGCTGGGCGAGGTCGATGGTGTTGCGCAGTGCCGTCGCGGCGTCCCCGCCGGCGCTGATAGGCGCCAGGTCGAGGATCGACAGGGGAGTGACGGTCATGACGGCACCGTCGCGTAGCGGTTCGGTGCCGGCGCCAGACCCAGGCGTTCGCGCAGTGTCTCGCGGTCGCGGTAGCCGGCGCGGAATCGGCCGGCACGCTGCAGTCGCGGAACCAGGTCGTCGACGATGGCGGGCAGGTCGATGGCGTTGATCGCGGGCCGCAGCCGCACCCCGTCGACCCCGGCTTCCTGCCATGCGAGCAGAAGTTCCGCCAGATCGCTTGTGCTGCCGATGAATACATGCGCATCGGACGTGAGGGCCGCCGCCGGCGCCAACGGATCGTCGGCCAGCGACACCACCAGGTCCGCGTAAACCAGGAGCCGCCGGCCCACGGCGCACTGCGCCTGGCCTACCTCGGCCAGGATCTCGCGTAGCGAACTCTCGTCGTGCGGGGTGACGAACACCAGGTCGGCGCTGGCGGCAGCGAAGTCGTAGGCGGCGTGTGCCAGCGCCGTCACCACCGGCTGGCCCTGAGGTGGGCGCGGCGTGATCGAGGGGCCCTTGACCGAGAAGTATTGCCCGGTGAAGTCGATGTAATGCAGCTTGTCACGGTCGATGTAGCGGCTGGTCGCGACATCGCGGATGACGGCGCCGTCCTCCCAACTGTCCCAAAGGCGGCGCACCACCTCGACGGCGTCGGCCGCCTCGTCGAACAGTTCGTCGGCGTCGGGGGCGGACCGCCGGCCGAACAGCGCCGCTTCGTGCGCCGTCGGGCTCACCCGAATCTGCCAGCCGGCCCGGCCGTGCGAGATATGGTCGAGCGTCGCAATCGCTTTCGAGACGTGGAACGGCTCTGTATGCGTGACCGTTGCAACGGGAATCAAGCCGATGTGTCGAGTGACCGGCGCGATCCGGGCGGCCACCAACGTGGCATCCGCGCGACCCGCCAGGCGCCGCGGCGAGATTTCCGCCCGGCGCCCGGGTTGCGCGTCCAGGCTGTCGTCAATCGTGAGGAAATCCAGCAGCCCACGCTCCGCGGTGGCGGCCAGCGCGGCCCAATAGCGGCCGCTGAGTTGGCCGCCACCGGTCGCGTTGTGCGCGAACGCGTGTCGCCACGCCTGGGGATGCCAACCGTAGCCATCCAGGCCCACTGCCAGATGCAGCTCGGTCATCAGCGCTCCGCGAAAGTGGCGCCGTCGCGCATGGTGGTCATAACCCACTGTGCAACGCTGCAGCCGGCGATGCATTCCGCGACCGCGTTATGTTCAGCGTGAGTAATACTTCGCCGATCTCAAGCCTGCCGAACGCGGCGATGACGGTTTGGTGCAGGCTGGCGAATACCGGCGATCAGAGTGGGTTGAGCTGAGCTCCACAATCTTTCAGATCGAGAAGTCCTCGCCGTGCCAGACGCCGGCCTCGGGCGGCCTGATGACGTGATTGGTCTGGGAGCCGTCCGCGTGCGCTTCGAGTCTGGTCACGCGGGTCAGCAGCGACTGCAGGCTGACGCCGACGAGGTCGGGCATCATCGAGTCGTCCGGACTGCCTGGACGGCTGCGGCTGATGACCTGCCCCGGAACCCCGATGACCACCGAGCTCGATGGAACCTCCTTGACCACCACGGCGTTGGCGCCGATGCGGCTGTCGTCGCCGACCTTGATCGCGCCCAGAATTTTCGCTCCGGCGCCGACGATCACCCGATCACCGATGGTGGGGTGTCGTTTTCCGGTGTCCCTGCCGCTGCCGCCGAGGGTGACGCCGTGGTAGAGGGTCACGTCCTCGCCCACCTCGGCGGTCTCACCGATCACCACGCCGGTCGCGTGGTCGATGAAAAGACCGGGGCCCAAGATGGCACCGGGATGGATCTCGACGCCGGTCAGAATCCGGGTGATTTCGGCGGTGATGCGTGCGGCGAGCTTCGCGCCGCGCTGCCACAGCCAGTGGTTGACCCGGTGGCACCAGATGGCGTGCACGCCCGGGTAGGCAAAGATCACCTGCAGCGTGGTCGGAGCGGCCGGATCGCGCTCCTTGGCCGCTCGTATGTCCTGTCGGATGGCTTCGAGCACGGCTAATCTGCCAGGTCGGCGAACAACGGCGTGCTGAGGTACCGCTCGCCGAAGTCGGGTAGCACCACGACGACGAGCTTTCCAGCGTTCTCGGGCCTGCGGGCGACCTCCAGCGCGGCGACCACCGCCGCCCCCGACGAGATGCCGACCAACAGTCCCTCTTCGGCGGCCAGCCGCCGGGCCAGGGTCATGGACTCCTCGTTGCCGACGGTGATCACCTCGTCGACCAGATCCATCGCGAGCACGGGCGGGACGAACCCGGCGCCCAAGCCCTGGATGGGGTGCGGGCCTTTCTGACCGCCGGACAACACCGGCGACCCGGCCGGCTCGACGGCGATGAATTGTGTTGAAGGCTTGCGTTCCTTGATCACCTGCGCCACACCGGTGATGGTGCCGCCGGTGCCCACGCCGGCGACGAAGATATCGACTTTGCCGTCCGTGTCGCGCCACACTTCCTCCGCGGTGGTGGCGCGGTGGATCGCGGGGTTGGCCTTGTTCTCGAATTGCTGTGGCACGAAATACCGTTGGTCGCTCTTGGCCAGTTCCTCGGCCTTGGCGATAGCGCCCGGCATGCCCTCGGAGCCCGGCGTCAAAACGATCTCGGCGCCCAAGGCGCGCAACAACATTCGTCGCTCGACGCTCATGGTCTCGGGCATGGTCAGCACGCAGCGGTAGCCACGGGCGGCGGCCACCAGCGCCAGGGCGATGCCGGTGTTGCCGCTCGTCGGCTCGAGAATGATCGTGTCCGGTTTGATCAGGCCCGCCTGCTCGGCCGCATCGATCATCGCGACCCCGATGCGGTCCTTGACACTGTTGCCCGGGTTGAAGAATTCCAGCTTGGCGACGACGTCGGCGACCGCACCTTCGGTGACCCGGTTGAGCCGGACCAGCGGGGTGTTACCGATCAGTTCCGTGACGTTCTCGGCGATGCTCATCTACCTATTGTCTCCAACGATGTAGGGCCAGGCCTCGACCTGCCAGCTAATATCGGACTCTATGTTCATCTCGGCGGGGATGGCTAGCGCCACCGGGGTCAAGCGCTGCGACGCTTTGCCCAACGCCACCCGGTGAGGCACGCGTCCACGCTGATCGCAAACCGTTTTCGCGGCGCCGAGGGCTCGAGGAAATCAACAACAACAACAACAGCGACAACAGTCCACGGCGAGGTCACGCGACGGGACAAAGCGCAGCTGTGCGGGGCATTGCATGTCACCACTATAGGGCATCTGACGGCGGCGGTCGGTCGGCTCAGCTCGGCCGCAGGCCTTCTGGCCAGGACTTATTCCTGCCTCCGCTCGCCGCTGCTTTCTCCGGTGTGCACGGGGGATCACATGATCGCCGATGTCGTGCTGGGGCGGTCGCACAACAGCGGCACTGGGCCGAGCCCATTTCTGCTGGCACTGCGATTGCCGCTTGCAGAACCCCCGGCTAGCTGGGTGTGGGGCTTCGAGCGCCCCCCGCCGGGCGCTCAGGTGCCTGCGCTCCAACCGAATACGCGTGACGTCAGCAGCACGACGCCGAGCGAGATGGTGGCGACGACGGTGAGCCCGATGACCGCGACTACCAGCGGACGCCATCCGGTGCGCGCGATCTGACGGATATCGGTGTTGAGCCCCACGCCAGCAAACGTCAGCAAAAACGCCCATTTCGAGATGTTGGCCAGGTTGGCGGTTTGACCCTTGGTCAGCCAGCCCGCGGTGGCGATCCCCGAGACCACCAGGAAGCCGAGCACGAATTTCGGGAACTTGTTCCAGATGAACGCGACCTTGGCCTTGGCGCCCCGCGCGATTTCGTCGGCTTGCCCCCTACCCGCCCAGAACAGCGCGAAGCCCAGCACGACGAACCCGATCAGGGCGTTGCGAGTCGACTTCACCAGCACTGCGATCTTGCCGGCATGGTCGGAGTAGAGGTATCCGGTGGCGGTCGTCTCGGCGGTGTTGTCCACGGAAAGCCCCGCCCACAGACCGAATTCGTGGTCGCTAAGGCCGATCGCATGTCCTAGCGGCGGCAACACGAACAGCGATACCGCCCCCAGAGCCAGGATTGCCGCGATCGCGTAACTGACATCGGAGTTGCGGGCCCGGATCGCGCCTTTGGCGGCCACGATGGCCGACACCCCGCAGATGGACGTACCTATCGCCAACAGCGACCCGAGCTTGCCCGATAACCCGAACGCGCTGGCCACCACGATGATGATCGTCCCGGCGATCGTCATGTCCACGAGGATCTGTACCAGGCTGATCCCACCGAGTTTGGCGATATCGCCCAGCACGAATCGCGAACCGAGCGCCACGATGCCGGCCTTGAGCCAGAATTCATACGTCAGCACGCCGGGGCGGAAAATCGGGTGCAGGCCGACGGTGTTGGTGATGAGCAACCCAATCACTATCGCCCACGACACGTATTCGATGTCGGGCACGGTCCAATGTTCGTGCTTGGCCAGGGCGTTCCACCAGATCTGGGCGTACTTGCCCACCACCCCCACGCCGACCAGGAGCAGGACGCCGGGTACGTAGTCGAGCGGACGGGTGCTGGTGAAGGTGGCTTCGGTCGACGTGTCGTCGGGCCGCACCTGGACTGTGCTCACTCCGGTCACCAGGGGACCTTCGGGAGCGCGTCGGCCACGGCCAGCGCGACGATCACACCTGCCACCGCCGTCGCCCACCAGTCCACCGACACCGAGCCGAGCCGGGCCGCCCAATCCGGCCCCCGCGGAACCTCGAGGTTTTTGATTGGCACGTCTTCGCCCACGATGATCGCTCCTCAAGCGCCTATGGGGGCGCCCTTAGCCGCACCCGTCGACTCCGAATGGTGGCGTGCGCGGGGGCGGCATCGGAAGTGATTGGCTCGGGCTGAATTTAGCTCTGCCGGTCGATCAGGTTGGCAGGCCGTACTTCTCGGCGTCGGCGCGGTAGCGGTCCACCCAATCGTCGGAGCGCTGGTCGGCCTGGCGCTCCAGCACCGGGTCGGGCGCCAGCTGCGGGTCCAGTCCCAGCGCCTCGAGGATGGATCCCACCACCTGAGTCAGGTTGCGCCACAACACCGGATACGAAATGTCCATGGGCTTGATGTCCTCTTCGGCGAACCAGTTTCGCCAGCCCTCTTCTTGCGCACGCAGCATGCTGACCACGTGGGCGATCGCCCCGGCGTGATACGTGGCGCGCGCGTCCCGCACCGGGTCGGGCCTGCCTCGCCAGACCCGTGTCTGCACCGCCCGCCAGAACGACACGGCCTGGGAGACGACGTCGGGCCGGTAGACGTGAATCAGCAGCGGCCGCTCGCCCACTACATCGGTGATCGCCGCCAGCAGGCCCTCGCCACTCCGATCCGGCAGGTTCTTGGCACGATTCAGCAGCAGCGGCGTCTGGTTCCACATCAGCTTGCCGCCCCACACCCCGTTCGGTGTGCGTCCGACCGTGCGAATGTAGGCACGCCAGATCTCGGGCGGCGCCAGGTCCGGTGTCCCGACGTCCAGCGGATCGAGCAGGCTCAGGATCGTCTCGTCCTCGACACCGGCGAACCACTCCCGCGGCTGAGGGGATTGGCTGGTGGAGGGCAGGTACTGGAAGAACTCCTGTGGCTCGCCGGCCACGCCGGTGGCGCGCAGCGACTCGACCAGCAGCGTGCTGCCGCTGCGCTGCGACGCCAACACCAGATATGACGACGGGCTACCAGTCACCGGCAGAGTGTATCCAGAACCGCCAATTCTTATCCGGGGTAGCGCGATTACGGTCAGTATGAGTGAAAGTCTTGCGTTGAACGGGATTTGCCGAATGTAAACGGCAACGCTTGTCTTCGAGCCGACGTCACCGTCGCCGCAAGATCAAGTGCTTCAGCGGCATTCAAGGCTCGGTCGCGATTGACCCCGCCTCCGGCAGTTGATGTTTTATGAGTGCGAATCTGAGGTGATCTGCACTGTCCCCGCGCCGTCAGGTTCCTCGGCGGTCTCGCAGACGCATACGTGGACGCCGTGTCGCCACGGCCCGAACTGCGTGCCGCGCCTGCGCAGCAGGTGCTGCTTGTAGACCTTGTCGCGTTGATCCCGTGAGAATGCAAAATCCAGGTTGACGGGCAGGCCGGCCCAGTCACACTGGTCACCGACCGATCCGTCGGTCATGTCGGTGTACCGCAGTCGGCATTGCAGCGGGCAGCCGTTCTTGAAGACCCGATCGGGTCCATCACACTGCTGAGCCACGATGACGTCACTCCTTCAGGCGTGCGACCTTGTGAGTGCATCGTGCGGCGCAGAGGTTTCAGGCGCGGGTGTGCGATGTTTCCGCTGTGTTAAGGGTGTGGCCGATCGGCGCTAGTAGACGTCGCGGTGGTAGCGCTTGTCGGCGCTCAACGATTGGACGTAATCCTTCGCCGCGTCCTGGTCGAGGTTGCCGAATTCGGCCGCGATCTCGCAGAGCGCCCGGTCAACGTCCTTGGCCATGGGATCCGCGGTGCCGCAGACGTACAGCTGGGCGCCGTCCTGCAGCCAGCTCCACAGCTGGGCTCCACGTTTGCGCATCAGGTGCTGCACGTAGACCTTCTGCTGCTGGTCCCTCGAGAACGCCAGGTCCAGCTCGGTGAGAAACCCGTCGTCACGCATCTGCTCGAGTTCGTCGCGGTAGTAGAAGTCGGTGGCGGCGTGTTGCTCACCGAAGAACAGCCAGTTGGGGCCGGTGTGACCCAGCGCGCGTCGTTCCTGCAGAAAACCGCGGAAGGGCGCGATGCCGGTCCCGGGGCCGATCATGATCATCGGCGTGTCCGAGTCACTCGGCGGCCGGAAATTGCTCGACTGCTGCAGATAGACAGCCACTCGGTCGCCGGGTGAGCGGTCCGCCAGGTAAGTCGAGCACACCCCGCGACGCGGCACGCCCTGGAAGTTGAACCGCACCGGGGAGACCGTCAGGTGAACTTCGCCCGGACACGCTTTGGGGCTGGACGAGATCGAGTACAGCCGCGGCTGAAGGCGCTTGAGAACGCGCAGCCATTCGTGGGCCGATGCGGAGACCGGCAGCTTCGACAGCAGGTCGATGGATTGGCGCCCCCACGTCCAATCCGCCAGCGCGCGCTTGTTTTCCGGCTTCAGCAGCTCCGCGAGTGTCGAGTCGCCGGTGCGCTCCTGCACGAACCGCACCAGGTCGCGGCTGATGTGGGCGATCTCGATGCGCTCGGTGAGCGCGGAGCGCAACGACATCAGACCATGCTCGCCGACCTCGACCGGTGTCTGCCCGCTCAGGCCGGTGACCGACAGCCATTCGTCGACCAACTCGTCGCTGTTGCGTGGCCACACGCCCAGTGCGTCGCCGGCCTCGTACGTCACGGATTCTTCCGGCATGTCGAAAACCAAGTGCCGCACGTCTTTTGACGATTGCGGCTGGCTCAACACGGTGTTGCGCATCATGCCGGTGATCAGCGGATGCTTCTTGCTGTAGGAGCCAGGCGCGCCCGGCCGGGATGGCGCCACGACCGCGGAAGCGCGGGCCGGCGCTGCCGCGGCTCCGTCTCCGCCGACCGACGTGGGCGTCTTGGTGAGGGCGTCGATGACGTCGCCCAGCCACTTCGCCGCGGTGTCGTCGTAGTCGGGTTCGCAATCCACCCGATCGGTGATGCGGGCCGCGCCGAGCTCGGCGAGGCGCGCGTCCAGTTTGCGTCCATGCCCGCAGAAATCGTCGTAATTGGAATCGCCCAGCGCAAGTACGGCATAGCGGGTGCCGGTCAGTCGCGGTGCGCTGTCGGCGGTCAGCGCCCGCCACAGGCCGGCGCCGTTGTCCGGCGCTTCGCCGTCACCGGTGGTGCTGGTGACGAGCAGGAGTTCCTTCGTCGTCGCCAAGTCGCTTGCAGGGAAGTCATCCATGCTGCGTAATGTGACCGGAAGTTCGGCGGCACCCAACCGCGCGGCGATGGCGGCGGCGAGTTCCTCTGCGTTCCCGGTCTGCGACGCCCATAACACCACCACGGGCGCGCGCCGGGCCGCGGGTTTGGCATCGGCGGGCGGCGAAGTCGACCGGGACTTCTCTGGTATCGAGGCCGGCTCGGGTCCGTCGGTGCGCGAAAACAAACCCGCCAGCAGGCCGTCCACCCATAACCGGGTGCTTGAATCAAACGGCGCGCTCAGCGGCAGGGTGGGCACCCCACCGGCGCGGCGGCCGGCCTCCGAGCGCAAGCCGGAGAGCATGCCGGCGAGGTATGAGCGGCCACGATCATCGAATTCAGGCTTGGGTTGTGTTGCCACACCGAGCAATTCGCTGAGGGCGTCGACTTGTGACACGCTGATTTCTCGTACCTCCGTGGGCGCGGGTTCTGGTGTGTCGCTGGGGGTCGGCACCTCAGTGCCCGAAACGGGTTGTGAGACGGCCACCTTCGTCAGCGCGACGGCGCACGCCTTGAATTCTGGTTGGCTCGAGATCGGATCCACCGCGTCGTTGGTGACGGCGTTGATCGACAGGTACTCGCCGAAGGCGTCGTTCCAATGGAAGGGCGCGAAGCAGTTGCCGGGCCGCACCCGGTCGCTGATGACGGCGGGGAGTACGGCGCGGCCTCGGCGGGAGGCGATTTCGATCTGATCGTCGTCGGCGATCTGTAGGTTGACGGCATCGTCGGGGTGGATCTCGACGAAGGGCCGGGGATTGAGCTTGGTTAGCTTTGCCACCTTGCCGGTCTTGGTCATGGTGTGCCACTGGTGCGGCAGGCGACCGGTGTTCAGCAGAAACGGGTAGTCGTCGTCGGGCATTTCCTCGGGCAGCAGGTGCGGGCGGGCGAAGAACACCGCACGGCCCGTCGGAGTCGGGAAGGCCAGCCGCGGCACGCTGCCGTCCTCGCGGACCAGTTGCGTCTGGCTCACGCCGTCGTTGAGGTAGCGGATCGGGTTGCGGTCGCGCGCACCGTCGGGGGCGCACGGCCACTGCATCGGACCCTGACGCAGTCGCTCATGACTGACGCCGCGCAGGTCATATCCGGTCCTCGGGTTCCAGAACCGCTTGATCTCTTCGAAGACTTCATCGGCGGAGTCGTAGCTGAATGCCTCCGAAAAGCCCATCTCGCAGGCGATCCGGGCGATGATCTGCCAGTCGGGCAAAGCTTGGCCGGGCGCCCGCACCGCCGGCTGGAACAATGTCATGGTTCGCTCCGAATTGACCATGACCCCTTCGGACTCCGTCCACAGGGCCGCCGGCAATAACACGTCGGCGTATCCGTTGCTCTCGGTTTCGAAGAACGCGTCCTGGGCAATCACGAATTCGGTGCGTTCCAGTCCGGCCAGCACCGTCTTTCGATTGGCAACTGAGGCAACGGGGTTGGTGCAGATGATCCAGCACGCCTTGATGTGCCCGTCGGCCATCCGGGAGAACATGTCGATGGTGCCTTTACCGACCTCGGTACGCAGCGTTCCGCGGGGGATGGCCCACAGGTTTTCGACGAACTCGCGGTCGTCGTCCGATGCCACCGAACGCTGGCCGGGCAAACCCGGCCCCATGTAACCCATCTCGCGACCACCCATCGCGTTAGGCTGGCCGGTGAGCGAGAAGGGACCGCTCCCTGGCTTACAGATCGAACCGGTCGCCAGGTGCAGGTTGCAGATGGCATTGGTGTTCCAGGTGCCATGGGTGCTCTGATTGAGGCCCATCGTCCAGCAGCTCATGAAGTTCTCGGCCTCGCCGATCATTTGAGCCGCTTTGCGGATGTCCGCTTCGGGTATCCCGGTCACCGCGCTGACCATGTCGGGGGTGTACTGCTCGAGGAAACCGGGCATCGCCTCCCAGCCCTCGGTGAATTCGGCGATGAATTCCGCGTCGGTGTTGCCGTTCTCGACGATCAGGTGCAGCAGTCCGTTGAGCAGCGCCAGATCGGTCCCCGGCGCGATCTGCAGGAACAGATCGGCCTTGTCGGCGGTCGCGGTGCGGCGCGGGTCGACGACGATCAGCCGCGCGCCCGCTTTGACCCGGTCCATCATGCGCAGGAATAGGATGGGATGGCAGTCGACCATGTTGGCGCCGATGACGAAAAAGACGTCGGCCCGCTCGAAGTCCTGGTATGACCCGGGTGGTCCGTCCGCGCCCAGCGAGAGCTTGTAACCAGAACCGGCGCTGGCCATGCACAGACGCGAGTTCGACTCGATCTGGTTGGTGCCGATGAAGCCTTTGGTCAGCTTGTTCGCCAGGTACTGCGCCTCGATGGACATCTGGCCGGACACGTACATGGCGAAGGCATCCGCGCCGTGTTCGTCGACGATTGCGCGTAACCGCTTCGCGCACTGCGCGATTGCCTGGTCCACGTCGACGGGCTCGAGCGGTTCGCCGCGGTCGGCCCGCACATGCGCCGATTCCATCCGGCCGGGCGCACCAAGCATGTCCGCGGTGGTGGCACCCTTGGTGCACAATCGGCCGAAGTTCGCCGGATGTTCCTTGTTCCCAACCGACTTCGCGATGTGATCGCGGCCCGTTTTCGGATCCTTGGTGATCTGCAACACCATGCCGCAACCGACGCCGCAGTAAGCGCACATGGTGTTCACGGCGTTGTCGGGCGCCATGGACTCCCTAGCCACGCTTACGTCCCTCCGTCAAGTGCGTACGGTTAGCTCCCTATGGGTGAGTTCATTGTGGAGCAGGCATGTTTCGGCATCGCTGCTCGAAATTTCCCCCGGTTTACTTCTTCCTCTCAACGGTCAACGTGCCGGTGTGAAATCGCCGGGGGTATTCACGCGTGAGGACCGCATTAACGCAGGTCACCGTCGACCGCCTGTCCCGCTTGAGGTTACTCAGTGCGCCCTTCGAAACGCTTCTCAGAACAGGGTTTTTGACCAAACCGATGGGACATTCACAGTCTTCGCTAAGCTCACCGCGTGCGTCAGCTCATTGTGATCTTCCTGGTTTTGCTGGCCTCCGGCTGCGGCTGGAAGCCCACCGCGCCACCACAGGCCCGGCCAGACACCTGCAAGGACTCCGATGGACCCACCGCCGACACCGTGCGCCGGGCCATCACCGCGGTTCCCATCGCGGTCCCCGGCACCATTTGGGTCGAGATGGGCCGGGGACACACGCGGAACTGCCGGTTGTACTGGGTGCAGATCATCCCGACGATCGCCAGCGAATCGACTCCGCAACAGCTGATCTTCTTCGACCACAACACCCCGCTCGGTAGCCCAACCTCGAACCCCAAGCCGTATATCACCGTGCTGCCGCCCTCGGATGACACCGTCACCGTTCAATACCAGTGGCAGAAGGGAAATGATCAGCTGTGCTGTCCCACTGGAATCGGCACGGTGAAGTTCCGGATCGGCCCGGATGGCAAGCTGCAAACCCTTGGCAAGGTGCCGAACCAGTAACGTTGACGAGCCCGGGGCCAGCCGAGCGGGTGGACGATTGCCGAGCAGCCCGTCAGCTCGTGACGGCCTCGGCCAAATTCTCCGGATGCAGCATCTCGACGTAACGCAGCCGCTCCGGGACCCCGAACCCGTCGACAAGCGTCTCGGCATGCGGGCGCAACGCGCGACACCGGTCGTTGATCCCGCGGGTGACGGCCTTAGCGCGTTCGGTGGACAGGTAGCGGTGCTCGATGTACCAGGCCTTGTCGTCCTCGATGACTGATAGCGCGTACAGGTCGCACAAGATGCCGAGTAGTTCGCGGGCCTGCTCGTCGGGGCACGCGTCGATCCCTGCGACGAACGCCTCCAGGATGACGCGATCGATGTGCGCGCTGGCCGCGTGCAACACGTGATCTTGCACCGAGTTGAACGCGTCGAATGCCGACATCTCCTTGGACTTGGCCTGCAGCCTGCGCGCCACCGACGCCAGCAGATATTCCTCGCGGTCCTCGAACATCTTGATCTGGGTGCCGCGGTTGAAGAGGCTCCCCTCTTCTTCGCTGTCTTGCCGGGTGTCCACGATGGTTTGGATAATCGCTTCTGCCGCAGTGCGTTTCACCACACGCTCGCCAACGGTGTTGGCGGCGAAGCGCACCCATTCGACCGGACTCATGCTCTTGATGTCGTCGGCGTAGGCCGTGAGCAGTTCCTTGGCCACCAACTGGGTCAGCACGTGGTTGTCGCCCTCGAACGTGGTGAAAACGTCGGTGTCACCCCGAAGCCCGATCAGCCTGTTCTCGGCCATGTAGCCCGCACCACCACATGCCTCGCGGGACTCCTGGATCGCCCGGCTCGCATGCCAGGTGTTCGCGGCCTTCAGCCCGGCGGCACGCGCCTCGAGTTCGCGCTGCTCGTCGGCGTCGGGCGCGTCGGCGCTCTGCACGTCATGACACTTGCCGACCAGTTCGTTCTGCGCGAACTGCAATGCGTAGGACTTCGCGATCAACGGAAACAGTCGCCGCTGGTGCACCAAGTAGTCCATGATCAGCACTTCGGAGTCGTCATCGGGTGCGCTGAACTGCCTGCGCTGCAACGCATACCGGGTTGCGATATCCAGCGCGACGCGACCGGCGGCACCAGCGCTGCCGCCCACAGTGATGCGGCCACGGACCAGGGTGCCCAGCATGGTGAAGAACCGGCGGTTCGGGTTGTCGATCGGCGAACTGTACGTGCCGTCCGCGGCGACATCGCCGTACTTGTTCAGCAGGTTGACTCGCGGGACGCGGACATGGTCGAACACGATGCGGCCGTTGTCGACGCCGGGCAGCCCGCCCTTGTACTCGCAGTCCGACGTGGTGACTCCGGGCAGGTCGTTGCCGTCCTCGTCGCGGATCGGGACCAGAACACAGTGCACACCGTGATTGACCGGCTTGCCGTCCTCGGTGGTGATCAGCTGCGCGAAAACCGCTGCCATGGTTGCGGTTTCGGCGGCACCGCCGATGTAGTCCTTGCGTGCCGACGGGGTGGGGGAGTCGATGACGAACTCTTGAGTCTCAGGGTCGTACGTCGCGGTGGTCTCCAGTGACTGCACGTCGCTGCCGTGTCCGGTCTCGGTCATGGCGAAACATCCGCGCAACTCCAGGCTGATGATCTTGGGCACGTACATCTCGTGGTGGCGCTCGGTACCCAAGTTCTCCACGGCCCCGCCGAACAGGCCCCACTGCACGCCGGCCTTCACCATCAGCGACAGGTCCGACATCGCGAGCATCTCGATCATCGTGATCGCCGCACCGACGTCGCCGGTGCCGCCGTGTTCCTTTTTGAAACTGTCGGCGGCCGCGCCGAACGCCGCCATGATCCTCATCTGCTCCGCCACCTTGGTGCGGGCGATCACCGTGTTCGGCGTGTAGTGCGGGCGGAACAGGTCCTCGGTGAGCGTGTCCCGCATCCGGTTCCTGACGTCGCGCCAACGCCCGTCCAAGGCATTGCGCAGATGTTCGGCAGTGGTAGTCGTTTCAGGCGCCATAATCCGACAGTAATGGGCGGTTCGCGTCGCGGCGAACAACCACGAAGTTCATGTCGGCGAACCGACCTTCGCCACCGCCGTCAGCCCCCGGTGCCCGAACTCAGCGCTGGGTTTGAGGGGCTTCCCGGGGCTTGCGGTCGGGCGCCGGGTTGCGGTTCTCGCCGTGCGGCGACCGCAGCCGGTAGAGCGCGAACCCGGCCGCGACGACACCGAACAGGACGAGCATCCCCATGTCGAACACCCACCAGCCGCTGTAGTGCGTCCACGTCACGGCGTCGGCGGCCAGCGAGTCGACCCTGCGCAGATTCACGGTGGACGCGCCGGCCGCGAAACCCCATTGGGCCGGGACCAACCAGCTGATCTGCTGCAGGCCCCACAGACTCACCAGCTGCACCAGGCTCCCGTTGAACAGCGCCGAGGCCAGGACCACGGGCACCACCAGCGGCAGCACCTCCCGCAGCGACGTCCCCAAGGACGACAGCGCGAGGCCGATGACCGCGGACACGATTGCGGTGACGGCCACACTCACGTAAAGCTCGACCGTGGCGTTGTGCAGCAAGGCGGCGCTTCCTCCCGGCTCGCCCTTCACCGCGATGACGATCGTCACCATGACGGCGGTCCAGATGGCCGCGGCCAGGCCGTACACGGTGATCTTGGCGGTCAGGTACGCCGGTGCGGACAGTCCGACCTCCTGCTCGCGCCGGAAGATGCGGTGTTCGCAAACCAGCGCCCGGATGGTCAGCGCCGTGCCGATGATCACCGCGGCGATGTTGAGTCCGGCCAGGATCTCGATGGCCTCGTGCGCATTCGCACTGCCCGGGTCAGGCCGCGTCAGGCCGGACTCACCTGGAACCAGCAGCGTCAATCCCGCCAACACGAACGGCAGGATCGCCAGGAACGCGAAATAGATGGGATCGCCGAGAAGCAGGTGAGCCTCGCGCCGGACCACCAATCGGATCTGGCGGTTCCTGGATAGCCCGGGCGGCGGCGGACCGGGGGCCGCGACGTCTGGAGGGGTGGCCGGCGCCCCCGCCTGCTGCGTCGCACGGAAGGCACGGTGGGCTCCCTCGGGATCGGCTCCGACCTGCGACAGCACTCTCGACCAGTCGCTGGTGCCCATCACGGACTCGACCTGCAGGGGCGTTCCCAGATAGGCCATCCTGCCCGCCGCGGTTAGGACCAGCACCTGGTCGCATGCGTTCACGTCGGTGAGGGCCGCGCGGTCCGAGATCGCGACGACGACGGCGCAGCCGATATTGGCCTGGTGCCGCAGAATCGCCATGACCCGACGTTGTTGTGCCGCATCCAGTCCGGCAGTCGGTTCGTCGACCACGAGCAGACTCGGTCGGGTGACGAGCTCGACCGCCAGGGCAGCGCATCGTCGCACCTCGGGGGCGAGCTTGCGGATTCTGGTATCCCGGTGCGACGTCAGCTCGAGTTCGTCGAGAACCTGGCTGACCACGCGGTCGCGTTGCTCGGGCAACGTGTCCGGTGGCAGCCGCATTTCGGCGGCATACTCCACGGTCTGGGCGACCGTGAGCTGACGGTGCAGACGGTCGTCGCGCGGGACTACCCCGATCCGAGTCCGCATGTACTCCGGTCCTGCGTGGACATCGTGTTCGTCCACGGTGACGCGCCCGGAGCTGGGTGTTCTGGTGCCGGCCAGCAGCGCGAGCAGCGCGGAATTGCGCGCGGCCGAGGGCCCGATGACTGCGGTCATGGCGCCGGGACGCGCTTTGAACGAGATGTCCGACAGGGTCTCGTGCCCGTCGACTGTCAGCCCCATCTGATACGCGGCCATCCCGGTGGTGCGTGACGCGGTCTGCAGCGGCAGGCGATAGGTGGAGTCGGGTTCAGCGGTGCGAAACGAGGGGCGCTGGACGCGGAGCTTGCTGGTCACCATGCGCTCGATCAGGCTAGGGCCCTTTTGCTGCTCGCGTTCCGCGGCGGGCGGGCCGGTCGGTGCCATCGGGGGCTGAGCCGGGGGCGCCGCGACCGAGGGGACCGTACCGGGGGGAGGTGGCGGTGGACTGGGCTGGGGTGGCTGCTGGGCGGCGGCGGGCGGTGGGGGTGCTGCGACGGGCATCCGCTGCGTGGCGCTCTGGGTGGGTATCCGCGGGTCGGGCTCGTTCGGACGACCCGGCGGCGGCGCGCCTGGGGGAAATGGAGGCGCCTGCGGTGCATTCGGCGGGGGATACGTCTGGCCACGAGGCGGCTGGCCGGATGGTGCGCTAGAGAGCGCAGTTTGAAAGACGAGGCGCGGACCGTGCTGGGGATCCGCGATGGCGATTTCCAAGCCGTCGCGAATCTCGAGGGTGGGCACTCGGGTTCCGCGGGTGAACATGCCGCGACGGCTCAGGTCGATCGCCACCCATTGAGTTCCGGTGAACCGCAAGATCACATCGACTCGGGGCGCCGCGGGCGGTTGCGGCGGATTTTCGAGACGCTCCAGCGAAATGTCGCTACCCGGGCCGTAGCCCACGATCACGTCACGGCCCGGGGTAAAGACATACCTCGTCGGTCCCGCCCAGACGGTCAGCGAGGCCGGGTGTGCCGAAGCCTCGGTCGGCATTGCCGCCACCTTTCGTCACGTTCCGCTGGATTGATCTCGCGCTCAAGGACGGCCAGGCCCTCAGGCGCCGGTCGCCGCGTTCGCTTAACTGTCTACTCTCGTCCGAGCTGCTACCACCAGCGTCGGCTATTCACACCGTGGTACGCCGACCCGCGAGGGAGGCGCCACGCGACGCGTTGTCGAGCAGCCCGCGCAGCACGTCGACCGCTTGCACCAGCACTTGACGGTCCGCGGGATCGAGCAGCGCCAATTGCGGTTCGATCGCGGCGGCGCGGTCGGCCCGAACCGCGTTGAGCGTGCGCCTGCCCGCGGTCGTGATGCGGATCCGGACTGCCCGCGCGTCTCCCGGGTCGACCATCCGCGTGACCAAGCCCGCCTCCTCGAGACGGCGCACCTGCGTCGTCATCGTCGGTTGCGAACAGTGATCGACGGCGGCCAGGTCACCGATTCGGGCTTCGCCGTGAGCTTCGATGGTCGCCAGCAGCCTGGCCTGCGCCGCCGGCAATGGCATGTGGATGCGTTGGGTGGCCATGCGGTTGAGCCGTGCGACCACGGCGAGCAGATCGGCTCCCAGCCCCTGTGCTCCCTCGAACTTTGCGGCATCGACGACGTTGTCCATGCATCCATGGTTGCATAGCTTTGCTAAGCGAGGCAGAAATGGCGACGCGTTTCGCGTCGTGCGCAGATCACAGGATGTATCGGCGGGACTTCGCGCTGCGGCCTGGCAGAATCGTTGAAGTGAAAACCCCACCCCCGGTCCGTTTGCGCGATCGGGGTGGACCCCTAAAACCGACCGAGTTGGCACAGGCCTCGGTCATGGGTGCTCTCTGCGCGGTGATCGCCATCATCGCTACGGTGGTCCCGTTCGCTCAGGGCTTGGCGTTGCTGGGCACGGTGCCCATGGCGCTGTTGGCTTACCGCTACCGGCTTCGCGTGCTTATCGCCGCGACGGTTGCTGCCGGAATGATCACCTTTCTCATTTCCGGACTAGGTAGCTTGGCGGCGGTCCTCAACTGCGTCTACATCGGCGGGTTGACCGGGCTGGTCAAACGCAAGGGCCGAGGCGCACCGACTGTGGTTGTCACGTCCTTTGTCGCCGGGGCGGTCGTCGGCGGAGTAACCGTCGGAATGTTGGCGGTGCTAACCCGGCTGCGGCATCTCATTTTTCAGGTCATGACCGCGAATGTGGATGGTGTCAAAACATTCTTGGTGCGGATACACCTGCAAGGAGTCGCCGCCGGTGTGCAGCGGTGCTTTGCCTACGGGCTGCATTACTGGCCGTGGTTGATGCTCTGCTATCTCACCTACGGGGTGATGATCTCGTCGCTGATCGGGTGGTGGGTACTTTCGCGGCTGTTGCAGCGTATGCACAACATTCCCGACGTGCACAAGCTGGACACTGCTGACAGCGCCGGATTGTCGGATGCCGCGATCGGTCCTGTGCCGGTGCGGTTGGTCGACGTGCGGTTCCGCTACCCGGGCGCAACCCAAGACGCGTTGCGTGAGATCAGTCTGGACCTCCGGGTCGGCGAACATGTCGCCGTCGTCGGCGCTAACGGTTCCGGGAAAACGACCTTGACGCTGATTCTGGCGGGCCGGGAACCGACGTCGGGTGCCGTATATCGCCCTGGCGCAGTGGGTTTGGGGAGAGTCGGTGGCACGTCGCTCGTGCTTCAGCACCCCCAAACCCAGGTCTTGGGCACCAGAGTGGCAGACGATGTGGTCTGGGGCCTGCCGCCGGGCACAAAAGTCGACGTGAACCAGTTGCTGAGCGAGGTGGGCCTCGACGGGCTCGCCGAGCGCGACACCGGAAGCCTGTCCGGCGGGGAGCTGCAGCGCCTGGCGCTGGCCGCCGCGCTCGCCCGGGAGCCGTCGCTGTTGATCGCCGACGAGTTCACCAGCATGATCGACCAGCCGGGCCGCGAACTCTTGTTGGACGTCCTGTCCGGTCTCCCAGAGCGACACCGCACGGCCCTAGTGCACATCACGCACTTCGACAATGAGGCTGCATCGGCGGATCGCACGATCAATCTCAGCGATTCATCCGACAACAGCGGCATGGTCGAGATCGCACCGGCGCCGGTGCCGACCGGCGCACGCAGGCCCGGCTCCAACAAACCGGTCCTCGAGGTGGTGGGCGTCGGGCACGAATACCACAGCGGTACGCCGTGGGCGAAGACCGCGCTGCGCGATATCAACTTCACGGTGGAGCAAGGCGACGGCTTGCTCATCCACGGCGGCAACGGCTCTGGCAAGTCGACACTGGCGTGGATTATGGCCGGCCTGACGGTGCCTACCGAGGGTGTCTGCCTCATTGACGGTGAACCCACCCATCGGCATGTCGGCGCGGTGGCCTTGTCGTTCCAGGCCGCCCGGCTGCAGTTGATGCGCAGCCACGTCGACCGGGAACTGGCGTCCGTCGCGGGCTTCTCGCACCGGGACCACGATCGCGTGGCCGCCGCGTTGATCGCGGTTGGACTGGACCCGGCACTGGGCAAGCGGCGCATCGATCAGCTCAGCGGTGGGCAGATGCGCCGCGTGGTGCTGGCCGGACTGTTGGCGTGTTCGCCCCGGGTGTTGATTCTCGACGAACCGTTGGCGGGACTGGATGCCAGCAGCCAGCGCGGTCTCCTGCGAGTGCTTGCGAATTTGCGCCGTACCCGCGGAGTGACGTTGGTCGTCATTTCGCACGACTTCGTCGGGCTTGACGAGGTTTGTCCGCGGACCATCCGGTTGCGCAACGGTGCGCTGGAAACGGTGTCCACCACGGCCGCGGCGGGAGGCCCGGCGTGACGACTCCATCCACCGCGGCGACCAATGTGAATCGGCGCCGTTCCACATCGGTCGTCCTGCTGGTCCCGGTGCCCGGAAGATCGGCCATTCACGACCTTTGGGCCGGCACCAAACTGCTGGTCGTCTTCGGCGTTTCGGTGCTGCTGACGTTCTATCCGGGATGGACGACGATCGCGTTGGTGGCGGCACTGGTAGCGGCGGCGGTCTGGATTGCACGAATTCCCCGTGGTGCGCTGCCGCCGATCCCGCGGTGGCTGTGGGCCCTTCTCGCGTTGGGTTTTGTCACCGCGGCGCTGGCCGGCGGCCGTCCCACGGTGCCGATAGGCGATGTGGTCCTGGGGCTCGGTGGGGCTTTGCAGTTCCTCAGGATCACCGCGCTGTCGATCGTGCTGCTGGGCCTGGGAGCGATGGTGTCATGGACCACGAACGTTGCCGAAATCGCGCCGGCCATAGCGACGTTGGGTCGTCCGCTGAGAGTGCTTCGCATTCCGGTTGACGAATGGGCAGTGGCCCTGGCTCTCGCGTTGCGCGCGTTCCCGATGCTTATCGACGAGTTTCATGTGCTCTACGCCGCTCGGCTGTTGCGGCCCAACCGAATACCCGCGGGTCGCAGGGCACGGCTTCGGCAGCAGAGCCGGGGCGTGATCGACCTGATGGCCGCGGCGGTCGTCGTGACCCTGCGTCGGGCGGACGAGATGGGCGACGCTATCACCGCCCGTGGTGGCATCGGTCAGTTGTCCGCCAGCCCGGCGCGGCCGAAACTGGCGGACTGGTTGACGCTTACCATCACCGTTTTCGTCTGCATCGCCGCAGTGGTGATCGAGACCCTGCTGCCGCAAGTCGGCTGACGTCGGCGGCCCGGCCGCCCAGCGTCAAGTCCGCATCCGGTCGAGCAGGTTGGACAGCACGACGATGCTCTCACTGCGTTCGATGTCGGCGCTGGACCGGATTCGTTCCAATGCTGTCTCCAAATGCCGCATGTCGCGGGCCAGCACATGCAGGATCGCATCGGGAGTTCCGGTCACCGTCGCGGCGCTGAACACCTCGGGAATATCCACCCACGCCGCCCGCAGCGCGTCGGGCGCGATCCGGCCGTGGCAGAACACCTGCACGTAGGCCTCGGTGTTCCACCCCAGGGCGTTGCGGTCGATGACCGTGGTGAAGCCCTTGATGACGCCGCTGTCCAGCATCCGATCGACGCGCCGCTTCACCGCCGGCGCAGACAAATTCACCTTTTCGCCGATCTCGGCGAACGTGGCCCGGGCATGCTCGGTCAGCTCGGCGAGGATGCGCTCGTCGGTCTCGTCCAAGCGGTCCATAGTGGTCTTTCCTCCCGCAGAAGCAACGAATCACCATAATCCGCGATTTAACGCAACAAATCAACACTAAGCACGCAATAGGCGTGGTTTGATTAACGTTCGTGCCGTAAATATCGTTGATTTATGACGGACCAACACGTGGTAGCGGCGCTTGCGCCCGGGCCCGCCGCGCTTCGTCGCACCCCGAGCGTCCGTCGCTACGCGATGACGCCGCCGACCTTCTTCGCGGTCGAATACGCGATCAACCCCTGGATGGACATCAATGCACCCATCGATGTTGTTCTCGCACAGGCGCAGTGGGAAAGCTTGTATGAAACCTACCTACGGTTGGGGCATCACGTGGACGTGGTCCGGCCCGTGGCCGGTCTTCCGGACATGGTCTATGCCGCCAATGGAGGGTTCGTCGCCCATGATGTCGCGATTGTCGCGAGGTTCCGGTTCGCCGAACGGGCCGGCGAATCACACGCCTACGCCCGGTGGATGTCATCGCTCGGCTACCGGCCCGTGTGCACCCGTCACGTCAACGAAGGGCAGGGCGACCTGCTGAAGGTCGGCGACATCGTGCTGGCCGGCTGGGGATTTCGCACCGACCGGCGTGCGCATGCGGAAATCTCCGCGGCGTTGCGCGCGCCGGTGATCTCATTGGAACTGGTAGACCCTCGCTTCTACCATCTCGACACGGCACTGGCCGTTCTCGACGATCACACCATCGCCTTCTACCCGCCGGCTTTCAGCGTCGCCGCCCAAGCGCACCTGGCCGCGCTGTTCCCCGATGCCATCATCGCCGACACGGCCGATGCCTACGTGCTGGGCCTCAACGTCGTCTCCGATGGTCTGCACGTGATACATCCCAGCGCAGCAACGGGTTTCGCGGCGAAGCTGCGCGGGGCCGGGTTCGAGCCGATCGGGGTCGATTTGTCCGAGCTGCTCAAGGGCGGCGGTTCCGTCAAGTGCTGCACGTTGGAGGTATTCCCATGACGATTCTGGATGCGCAAACGTCGCAGAAGGTCACCGCCAATCGGATCGAGACTGCGATCCGATTGGTGAATAGGCGGACGGCGCACAACTATTCGCCGCTGCCGGTGGTCGCCGCAAGCGCCGAGGGAGCGTGGATCACCGACATCGACGGCCGACGCTACCTGGATTGCCTGTCCGCCTATTCCGCAGTGAACTTCGGTCACCGCAACCCGGAGATCACCGCCACCGCGCATGCGCAGCTCGACACCGTGACGTTGGTCAGCCGCGCATTTCATTCCGACAAGCTCGGGCCCTTCTGCGCCGCACTTGCCTACCTGTGCGACAAGGACATGGTGCTGCCGATGAACTCGGGCGCCGAGGCCGTCGAAAGCGGCCTCAAGGTGGCTCGCAAGTGGGGTGTCGACGTCAAGGGCGTTCCCGCGGATCAAGCCAACATCATCGTCGCCGACAACAACTTCCATGGCCGCACGATCAGCATCGTCAGCTTCTCCTCGGATCCCGCGGCGCGAACAGGATTCGGGCCCTTCACGCCGGGATTCCGTTCGGTGCCCTTCGGTGACGCCGCAGCGCTGGCTCAAGCGATCGACGCCAACACCGTCGCGGTGCTGTTGGAGCCGATCCAGGGCGAAGCCGGGATCATCGTCCCGCCCGACGATTACCTGCCGGCGGTCCGCGCGCTGTGCAGCGAGCACAACGTGCTGATGATCGTCGATGAGATCCAGTCGGGCCTGGCGCGGACCGGCTACACGTTCGCCTGTGACCGGTGGCGGGTGGTCCCCGACGTCTACCTGCTGGGCAAGGCGCTGGGCGGCGGGGTGGTTCCGCTGTCGGCGGTGGTGGCCGACCGCGACGTCCTGGGCGTGTTGCACCCGGGCGAGCACGGGTCTACCTTCGGCGGCAATCCGCTGGCCGCGGCGATCGGCACCACGGTGGTGTCCATGCTGGCGCGCGGCGAGTTCCAGGCGCGGGCGACGGCGCTGGGTGCGCACCTGCATCGGCGGCTGCGACGGCTGCTCGGGCACGGTGTCCAGGAGGTACGGGGTCTGGGTTTGTGGGCCGGCGTCGACATCGACCCCTCGCTGGGCAGCGGCAAAGAGATCAGTCGGCGGCTTGCCGATCGCGGAGTACTGGTGAAAGACACTCACGGTTCGACGTTGCGCTTCGCTCCGCCTTTGGTGGTCACCGCCCAGGAGATCGAGTGGGCGGTTGGCCAGCTTGCTGCGGTATTGCGGGAGGCTGCTTCATAATCAGCTGATCCGGCCACAGGAGGGTGCTTGCCAGCCACGTCGATCAGCCTGAAAGAGCAGATGCTGCGGCGGCGCCCGGTGGTGGGTGCGCACGCCGCACACGGGACCGCCGACCAACTCAAGCGCGGCATCGGAGCGTTCCAGCTGACCATGTTCGGGGTCGGTTCGACGGTCGGTACCGGGATCTTCTTCGTCATGTCGCAGGCCGTCCCCGAAGCGGGCCCGGGAGTGATCGTGTCCTTCCTCCTCGCGGGCATCGCGGCAGGTTTGGCGGCCGTCTGTTACGCCGAGTTGGCCTCGGCGGTGCCGGTTTCGGGGTCGTCGTATTCCTACGCCTACACCACACTCGGTGAGGTGGTGGCCGTGGGTGTGGCGGCCTGCCTGCTGCTGGAATACGGGGTGGCGACCGCCGCGGTCGCGGTCAGCTGGAGCGGCTATCTGAACAAGCTGCTGAGTAATGTCCTGGGATTTCGGCTGCCGCAAGCCTTATCGGCCGCGCCGTGGGACTCCCAACCCGGTTACGTGAATGTGCCGGCGGTCCTGCTGATCGTGATGTGCGCGTTGCTGCTCATCCGCGGCGCCAGCGAGTCGGCCAAGGTCAACGCCGTCATGGTGATGATCAAACTCGGCGTGTTGGTCGTCTTCGCCGCGGTCGCTTTCACGGCGTTCGATGCGAGCCATCTGCGTGACTTCGCGCCCTTCGGCGTTTCGGGCATCGGTTCGGCCGCCGGCACCATCTTCTTCTCCTACATCGGCCTCGATGCCGTGTCCACCGCGGGCGATGAGGTGAACAACCCGCAGAAAACCATGCCGCGCGCACTGATCGGGGCGCTGCTCACCGTCACCGGCGTCTACGTCCTTGTCGCGGTGGCCGCGCTGGGCACCCAGCCGTGGCAGGACTTCGCCGGCCAGCAGGAAGCCGGGCTGGCCACGATCCTGGACAACGTCACCCACGGCGGCTGGGCCGGCACGATTCTGGCTGCCGGAGCGGTCATTTCGATCTTCAGCGTCACGCTGGTCACCATGTACGGCCTGACCCGCATCCTGTTCGCAATGGGCCGTGATGGGCTGCTGCCGGCGAGGTTCGCGACGGTAAACGCGCGCACCATGACACCGGTGACCAACACGGTGATCGTCGCCATCGTGGCCTCGACTCTGGCGGCCTTCATCCCGCTGCAGAAGCTCGCCGACATGGTGTCGATCGGCACGCTCACCGCGTTCGTCGTCGTGTCCGTCGGGGTGATCATCCTGCGGGTGCGCGAGCCCGACCTGCCACGCGGATTCAAGGTCCCGGGTTATCCCGTCACGCCCGTCGTTTCCGTGGCGGCCTGCGGCTACATCCTGGCCAGCCTGCACTGGTACACGTGGATCGCGTTCAGCGGCTGGGTGTTACTGGCGCTGATCTTCTATTTCGCCTGGGGTCGCCACCACAGCGCGCTCAACGACGAGGCGGTCGAGCGGTCACTGGGCGACGCCCGGTGACGTGACCTCACTGGCGCGTCGCCGCGGCGTTGGCCGCCGCCTGAGCCCTTTGCAGCGTCGCCGCGACATCGCCACGGCCCAGGAACATTTCGTCGAAGTACGGTTGCAAGGCGTCGTTGCCGGCGGCAAATCCCGCGCCTCCGGGAGCCGCGATGCGCGGCCCATTCAGTACGGCGAAAAAGGGCGTGACGTCGACACCCCTGGTGGCCCAGTACTGGAAGTAGACCGGTTGGGCGCTGGACACCGCGGGGATAGCCGCACCGTAGCGTCCCAGGTATTCGTTGCCCTGCTTGCTCCCCATCCAGGCCAGCACCTGACGCACGGCGTCGGGGTGCTTCGTCGCCGCATTGCCCGCCGCGGCAATGCCATTGGTGACGCTGACGCGCCCGGCCGGACCGGTGGGCATCATCGCAACGCCCCAAGGGAAGCGGGCGTCGCGCGCTATAGGTGACAGGTTGTAGGTGCCGGACTGGAAGAGCGCCATTCTGCCGGCCAGGAATTGGTTACGGGAGAAGTCGCCGTTGTCGTTGGTGTCGGCCGCCGGGGGCGCGACGTGGTCACGGTTGATCAGATCGATCAGATACCGAAAGGCCGTCACGGCGGCGGGATTGTCAAACGCGAAGTTGTCGCCTCGCTGGAACACGCCGCCGGCCGAACCGATGTAGTTCAAGTAGATGGCTTGGGGGTCGTTCGCCGCGTTGTACGCCCACTGTCGCACCCGTCCCGCATCGAAACCTGCTGCGTCGCCGCGGTTTCCGTCGGCATCGACGGTGAGGCGACGTAACAGGGGAAGCAAGGTGTCGCCGTCGTTGGGATTCCACCGCAGGGTGCTCAGCTGCGCGGGATCGACGCCCGCGGCGGCGAGAAGATCGGCGTTGTAATACAACGCGATCCCAGCGTCGGTCAGCTGCGGCACGCCCCACAACGTGTCGTTGCGGGTGAACTGCTCGACGACCGGCCGCTCCCACCCGGACGCGGCCTCAGGCCCCAGTAGTTTGCCGATGTTCAGGAGCCGGCCGCTGTCGGCATACGCGGCGAGATAGGCGTTGGACAGCCAGAAGATGTCGTCGGCGCTGCCGCCGGCAACGTCGGTGCGCAGCGTGTTGAAGTAGGTCGAGTACGCGACCAGATTCAGGTGTATCTCGATGTCGGGATGGGCGCGGCTGAAGGCCTCGAAGGATTGTCGATAGGCCGCACCGATCTGATCGCCCCAGATGCGCACCGTGACGACGGTCTTGCCGCCGTGTGGCTGAGCGGAGTAGTCCAGCACCATCGCCATCGCGGCCAGCAGCACGGCCACCAGCGCAACCGATCCCGCGACCAGTGTGGAAAAGCGCGGCCGCCTCACTTGAGTCCCGAGACGACGATCGAAGCGACGATGTGGCGTTGGAACACCACGAACAGTGCGATCAGTGGGGCGATCGCGACCGTGGTCGCCGCCATCACCAACGTCCACTGGGAATTGAACCGCGACTGTAGGTCGGCGGTCGCAACGGTGAGCACCCGCCACTTGTGCCCGCTGGTGATCACCAACGGCCACATGAAGTTATTCCACTGCGAGACCACGGTGATCAATGCCAGCGCGGCCAGGACCGGGCGACTGGACGGAATCACCACGTGCACGATCACGTCCAAGGTCTTCGCGCCGTCCAGGCGGGCGGCGTTGATCAATTCGTTCGGGATGATCCGGAAATGCTCGCGCAGCAAGAAGATCGCGTACGGGGAGCCGAACATGAACGGCAGCACCAACGCCCAGAACGTGTTGCGCAGCCCGAGTTGCGCCATCATGAGGTACATCGGCACCACCGTGACCGTTCCCGGCACCATCAGCGTCGCGATGTACACCCAGAACAGCGCATCACGACCGGGGAATTGCAAGCGCGCGAAGGCATATCCGGCCAGCACCGAGAAGGTCAACTGGCCCAGCAGAATCACCGCCGTCATTAAGGCCGTCACCGCCGCCGCGCGGCCGAACCCGGCCCCGCCCAGGCTGGCGAAATTCGACAGCGTGGGCGGCCGCGGCAGCTGCAACGGCGTACCCGTGACGAACTGGTGCGCCGAGGTGAACGACGTCATCAGTCCAAGGGCGAACGGCGCCAACGTGATCAACGCGCCCAGCGACAGCCCGGCATAAATCGCCACATTGGACGCGATCCGGCTAGGTGAGGTCATAACTGATCCGTCGCCGGAAATACAGATGCTGGACCACGGTGACGCCGATCAGGATCACGAATAACACCAACGCCATCACCGACGCCCGGCCAACGGACGCCGAAGCGAAAGCCTCGGCGTAGATGCGATGGGCCACCAGGTCGGTGCTATTGGCCGGTCCGCCGCCGGTGAGGGCGTACACCATGTCGAAAACCTGTGCCGCGCTCACGATCCCGGTCACCAACACAAAGAAGGTCGTCGGTCGCAGCATGGGCATGGTGATGCGCCAGAACCGCTGCCATGCGGTGGCGCCGTCGGTGCGTGCGGCGGCATGGACGTCCTCGGGAATGGCCAGCAGGCCCGCCAGGAACGACAATGAGACGTAGCCGACGTTGGTCCACACCACCACGGCCGACACCAGCGGCAGCGCAAAGCTGGGATCCGAAAGCCATCCGATGCTGTGTCCCAGCACCGTGCTCACGGCGCCGTCCGTGGGAGCCAGGATCCAGCGCCACAGCACCGCGATGGCCAGCGGCGCGCAAATCCACGGCAGCACAAATAGGGTGCGAAACAGATTGGTGCCGCGGAGCTGTTGGGCCAGCATGGTCGCGGCCAGCAGTCCCAACATGGTCTGCGCCGGCACCACGATCGCCACGAAGATGACCGTGACGATCAGGGAGTTGCCGAACCCGGCGTCGGTCAGGACCGAGCGCCAGTTGGACAGGCCGACGAAGTGCAGCGGGCCGAGCAGGTCCCATCGGCACAGGCTCAGCCAGAGCACGACCAGGATGGGCAGCAGAAGAAAGGCGACCACGCCGAACAGGCTGGGCGCCAGCAGCGCGTAGCCCAGCGCGGTGGATCGAGGTTGAATCCCGCGTACCGCGCTGGCCATGGGGTAATTAAAGCGGGCGCTGGCGGGATTTGTGGTGACCGGTCGTTACGGTGGAAGCGTGACACCGAACCGGGGGATCGATGCCGACTTCCTGGACCTGCCGCGCCACGACCTGGCCGAAGCCGCGCTCTCGGCGGCGAAAGCAGCCGGGGCGACGCACGCCGACCTGCGGGTTCATCGCATCATCACCGAGATCATCCAGCTGCGCGACGGCGAGCTGGAGACCGCGGTGATCAATCGTGAGGTGGGCCTGGCGGTGCGAGTGATCGTCGACGGCACCTGGGGATTCGCCTCGCACGCGGAACTGGCGCCGTCGGTGGCGGCCGAGACGGCGCGGCGCGCGGTGCACGTGGCCACCACTTTGGCGACGCTGAGCAGCGAGCGCGTCGAGCTGGCCCCCGAGCCGGTCTACCCGGACGCGGCCTGGGTGTCGGACTATCGGATCGACCCGTTCGACATCTCGACGACCGACAAGATCGCCGTGCTGGAGGATTACTCCGGACGGCTGCTGAGCGCCGACGGCATCAACCACGTGTCGGCGATCATGACCGCCGTGAAGGAGCAGACGTTCTACGCCGACACGTTCGGATCCTCGATCACCCAGCAGCGGGTGCGGGTGCTGCCCTCGCTGGAGGCGGTGACGGTCGACGCGAAAGCGGGCACCTTCGATTCGATGCGGACGCTGGTGCCGCCGATGGGGCGGGGCTGGGAAGCCGTGGCCGGCGACGAGGTCTGGAACTGGACCGACGAGCTGGCGCAGCTGCCATCATTGCTCGCCGAAAAGATCAAGGCGCCCACCGTTATCCCAGGGCACAAAGACCTCGTGATCGACCCGACAAACCTGTGGCTGACAATTCATGAATCGATCGGGCACGCGACCGAATACGACCGCGCGATCGGCTACGAGGCCGCCTACGCCGGTACGTCGTTCGCCACACCGGACAAGCTGGGCACCATGCGATACGGGTCCCCGGTGATGACGGTGACCGCCGACCGCACCGTCGAATTCGGTTTGGCCACCATCGGTTACGACGACGAAG
The DNA here is from genome assembly GCF_059812385.1 of Mycobacterium sp. NGS58. Classification (NCBI taxonomy): domain Bacteria; kingdom Bacillati; phylum Actinomycetota; class Actinomycetes; order Mycobacteriales; family Mycobacteriaceae; genus Mycobacterium; species Mycobacterium sp. NGS58. The sequence goes on from NZ_JCALCO010000006.1 coordinate 161,015, forward strand.
GGGTGGCCGCGCAAAGCTGGGATCTGGTGCGCGACGGGATCTTCACCGGCTATCAGCTCGACCGAGTGTTTGCCCGGCGGCTGGGGCAGCCGCGCTCCAACGGATGCTCGTATGCCGACTCGCCGCATCATGTGCCGATCCAGCGGATGGCCAACGTGTCGCTGCAGCCGGCACCCGACGACATTAGCACCGACGACTTGATCGGCCGGGTCGAGGACGGCATTTACATCGTCGGCGACAAGTCATGGTCGATCGACATGCAGCGCTATAACTTTCAGTTCACCGGCCAGCGCTTCTTCCAGATTCGTGATGGTCGGCTGGACGGTCAGCTGCGCGACGTCGCCTATCAGGCGACCACGACCGAGTTCTGGAATTCGATGGAGGCGGTGGGGGGCCCGTCGACGTGGCGCCTGGGTGGCGCCTTCAATTGCGGCAAGGCCCAGCCCGGCCAGATCGCTGCGGTCAGCCACGGCTGCCCGTCGGCGTTGTTCCGCGGCGTCAACGTGCTCAACACCCGCACCGAGGGCGGCCGATGATCACTGCGCAGCACGTCGTCAACATCGTGCTCGATGAGGCGGCCAAGCTCGGCCGCGCCGACGAGACCATGGTGCTGGTCACCGACAAGGTTGAGGCCACACTGCGTTGGGCGGGCAATTCGATGACCACCAACGGGGTTTCGGTGAGCCGCAGCGTGACGGTGATCTCGGTTGTGCGTCGCGGGTCCGGTGCGCGCATCGGCACGGTCATGTCCGCCGAGGCCGATCCGCGGGTGCTGCCCGGGCTCGTGGCCGCATCGCAGGAGGCGGCCGGCGCTGCGCCGGAGGCCGGCGACGCCGCGCCGCTGCTCGCCGACACCGGGGTGCCGGTCGATTGGGACGCGCCGGTACCCGGCACCGGGCCCCTTATCTTCTCCGACGTCGCCGACTCGCTGAGCCGTGGGTTCCGCGGCGCAGACCGGCTGTACGGCTTTGCCCACCACAGCGTTTCGACGACGTTCCTGGCGTCGTCGACCGGACTGCGCCGACGATTCACCCAACCCACCGGAGCGGTGGAGATCAACGCAAAACGCGGCGACGCCAGTGCCTGGGCGGGCGTCGGCACACCCGACTTCGTCGATGTGCCCACCGATTCGCTCCTTGAGCAGCTCTCGACGCGGCTGGGCTGGGCACAGCGCAGCGTCGAGTTACCGGCGGGCCGCTACGAGACGATCATGCCGCCGTCGACGGTGGCCGACATGATGATCTACATGGCCTGGTCGATGGCCGGCCGCGGCGCCCAGGAAGGCCGGACCGCGTTCTCGGCGCCCGGCGGCGGAACCCGGGTGGGGGAGCGGCTCACCGACTTGCCGCTGACCCTCTTCTCCGATCCGATGGCTCCCGGCCTCGCCTGCACGCCGTTCGTCGCGGTCAGCAGTTCCTCGGAGACGGTGTCGGTGTTCGATAACGGCGCGGAGATCAACCACGTCGACTGGATCCGCGAAGGGGTGATCAACGCGCTGGCCTATCCGCGGGCCACGGCCGCCAAATACGACGCCGACGTTGCGGTGGCGGCCGACAACCTGGTGATGACGGGGGGAACGGCCAGCCAGGACGACATGATCGCGACCACCGAGCGCGGCCTGCTGCTGACCACGCTGTGGTACATCCGCGTCGTCGACCCCACCACGCTGTTGTTCACCGGGCTGACCCGCGACGGTGTCTACCTCATCGAGGACGGCAAGGTGACCGCGGCGGTCAACAACTTCCGGTTCAACGAGAGTCCGTTGGACCTGCTGCGACGGGCCACCGAGGCCGGCGTCAGCGAGAAGACGCTGCCGCGGGAATGGGGTGATTGGGCCACCCGCGCCGCCATGCCGCCGCTGCGGATACCCGACTTCCACATGTCATCGGTGAGCCAGGCGCAGTAACTCGTTGCCGCCGGGGAACGCGCGATCTAGCGTGTGACGAATGGCCGCTCCGGTTTTTATTCGCGAAGACCAGCTCACGCGCTTGGTGTCGTTGTGCCCGGACGACGGTCGCATCGCGGCGCTGGTTCGCCGGGTATGCGCACAGACGATGTCGCTGCCGCCGCTGCCCGCGAGCGTCGAGGTGGGCGAGCCGGCATCGGAAGCCGAGGCCGCCGTCGCCGAGTTCGCCGAACAGTTCAGCGCCGACGTCTCGTCGGTGACCGCCGAGCAGCGGTTGCGGTTATCAAAGCAGCTAGGGGACAGAACCTTTGGGGTCGTCGTGCAGATGTACATCGCCGACTTCATTCCACGGGTGCGAGCGGGGCTGGAAGCGCTTGGCGTCGGCACGCAGTATCTGGGCTGGGTCGCCGAACCGATTGCCTGGGATCACACCACCGACCCTGCGGGCCTGGTGTTCGACGACTTTTTAATCGCGGTGGCGCGAATGCGCGCGCTTGACCCCGTGACCTCCGAGCTGGTTCGGCTGCGCGGGGCGGCGCAGCACAATTGCCGCCTGTGCAGCTCGCTTCGCGAGGGTGGCGCGATCGACGCCGGCGGTTCGGAAACGCTGTACGAGGAGATCGAACGCTTCGAGTCGTCGAATTTGCTCGACGACCGCGCTAAGGCAGCGCTGCGCTATGCCGATGCGTTAATTTGGACCCCTGCGCACCTCGTCGCCGACGATGTCGCCGAGGTGCGCTCTCGGTTCTCCGAGGCAGAGGCCGTGGAGCTCACCTTTGACATCATGCGGAATGCCAGCAACAAAGTAGCCGTGTCATTGGGTGCCGACGCGCCGCGCGTCGAGAATGGCACCGAGCGGTACTTGCTCGACACCGACGGCCAGACAGTATTCGGCTGACGTTTGCCGACACGAGGTCAGCCCGGACGAGCCGTAGTACCGCTCGTAGCTGTCGGGGCCATGGCATGAGCACCATTTGTTTGCAGCGCCGCCCGAAGGGCTTGGCGACCTGGGCCGCCGCCCGAGCTTGCCGGGCCGAGGGCACGAAATGTTAACCATTCATACACCCACGCGCAAGCGTGCGTTTCCGCTGTGTGCGGGGGTCATTCGCTACTTTTAGCCCGTTCGCCGACACTGAAACAACACCGATAAGTGACGGTAACCAGATGGCAGCGTGGCCCGAGCAGGATAGCCATCGATCGTGCGTCATTGGCCACGCTCCGGATGGCTTGCCGGCTCAGTTTTTTGCACGATTTCTAGCTTGGGGTTGCGTCGGAAGCGACTGGGTTTCCGCGCAGAGGGAGGTTCGGAAATGACCAGCACCCGTTCACGTTCGCGCGTTCGAGTGTCATCGGTGTGGGCTGCGGGCGTCGCGCTGGGCGCCTCGATGCTCGGCGGCGCCGTGCTGTCAGCTCCGTTAGCCTCGGCAAATTGCAATCTGAGTCCCGCCGACGATCAGTACATCAAATTGCTCGCGCAGAACAAGATGGTGCACAACGCCGACTACAGCGATTGCCACGAGGCCGCCGAGGGGCGTTGGTTCGCCGACCAGGTTCGGGCCAACCCCAATCCGTTCGGTGAGGGCCAGGAGCTGATCAACATGATCACGAACACCACCCCGATGACCCAGGCGCAGGCGGAGTGGGAGGTCGAGTCGGCGATTTACGTCTACGCGCCCGAACTGATCCCCAAGATCAAAGACCAAGCCGCAAAAGCAAACTGGCCGGCGGAGTAGCGAGAGCGATTGGTGCGCAGCGGATTTCGTTGCGCTGAGCGTAAACGGCCGGAGGGCTTGCCCTCCGGCCGTTTTATTTCTAGCTAACTACGTCATGGGCGCCGCCCCGCGTTGGGTCGGGCGGCCGGCCGGGCGCACCGCTTAACCGGCATTGGAACCGCTCCGTTAGCCCTTTGGACCCGATTTGTTTCTCGCACAGTAATTTCAGCCAATTGCTGTTCATGCGTTGTTGATAGGAAACCTCGTTTGCCGCGCTGATTGCCGGTGGTACCCGAACTTTGCCGCTAAGGGCAAGTAGCAAATTCCACGAAGAGGGGGTCCGGAGGAATGGCAACGACACGATCGTGCGTTCAGGTGCTGACGGCGGGGGCCGCCGGCATTGCGCTAGGGGCCGCGATGTTCGGCAGTTCTGTGCTGTCGGCGCCGCCAGCGTCGGCGTCGTGCAACATGAGTCCTGCCGACGATCAGTACATCAAACTGCTGGCGCAGAACAAGATGGTGCACAACGCCGACTTCAACGACTGCAGCGAAGCCGCCGAGGGACGATGGTTCGCCGATCAGGTGCGGTCCAACCCCAACCCGTACGGCGAGGGCCAGGAGCTGATCAACATGATCACGCGTACGACGCCCATGAGTCAGGCCCAGGCCGAGTGGGAGGTCGAGTCGGCGATTTTCGTCTACGCGCCAGAGATGATCCCCAAGATCAAGTCTCAAGCCCCCCAGGCGGGGCCGGGTCCCGCGTAGCGCGCGGGCATTAGAGCAGGTGCCGGTGGCGCTCCCGGAACGGGTCGCCCGCCGGGTTGTTGTGCAGGCGGCCGCGCCGCCCGACGGACATTGGTTCCCGGCTTCCGCTACGGTTTCCTACGGGACTACCCCGTCGGGGCGGTAGCTCAGTTGGTTAGAGCCGCGGACTCATAATCCGTTGGTCGCGGGTTCGAGCCCCGCCCGCCCCACTTCAGAGCATGTATGACGTCGGCTGATGGTTGACGGATCTATGTCGGGTGATGCCTGACAGTGTTTCGGCTGATGCTTGACAGTTGTTTCGGTTGATCCTTGACACTGCTGGACGAGGTAGTCGACCGTGGCCGGGCGGCCGGCACCGGGCCATGATGGCGGTGCTTAGTGAGGGCCTGTCGATCGCGCCGGTCGCTGAGAAGGCTGGGGTCTCGCGCCAGACGCTGCATGCGCGGTTGGCACGCTCTGGATCAGGCGGGCTCAGCGGTCGGTCGCATCGCCGGCCCGTCTTCGCGTTGAAGAATCCTCCGGCGAACGTCGTCGCGTCAGGGATGTGTGACGAGGTAGGTTTCGTTGTCCAGGCCGGCGGTAAGCTCGTCGACGTTGAACGGGCGGTCGAGGCGTGCCCGGAGCTCCGCGGGATCGACTAGGAGGCTGATTTCTGCGGTCTGCCATGCAAACATGCGTCCGACCAATGGATAAATCCGCCGCATGATCGCTCGTTCAGCGGGAGTGCATCGGGAGGCGCAGTAACCGACGTGACCCACTTCGTCGGTGAGGATTTCGCTGTAGAGGCGCTCTACGCGTTCGCAAACTTCTGGCTCGTCGGCGAACAGTTCGATCCCTACGCGGCGCAGTTCGTCGAACATGACGCATCCGGCCATCTCTCCTGCACCGATGAACGAAATTCCGAGTCTTTCAGGCAGAAACACACCCGTCTTGACGAATTGGCGCATGACAAATGGTGGGGGAACCACTTGGAATGTCAAGTCGAAGATGTCCAGCACGTATGCGAGAAGCCGAGTGTGGTAGTGCTCTTCGAGTTCGATGTACACCCGCTCAGGTGGCAGATTCTCGTCACTGTTCATTCCGTAGGTCTCGCCGAGTCCGACTCCGAACCGCTCAGCCTGGTTCAGCTTGGCGGTCGCTAACAGGAAGAGCATTTTCCGGTCCAAGCCTGGTTCGGGCTTGCGGCGGCGCAGGTTTCGAAGGAAAGCCGCTCGGTCGGCCGGATGGCCTGACCGCACTGGATTGGTCTCGAGGTGTCGGAAGAATTGTTCGCGATTCTCCAAGCGCCTGTTGAGTAAGTCGGCCTCCCCATCACGCCTGCGCAGGAAATCCCGATAGCCCTCGATTTCGGTGGTGTTCACCTTGCCTCCATCCCTCTGACGATGGTTGTCACGTAACGGCTGAGCACCGCGTCGGCGGTCGGGGAGTCCTGCACGCCAGTTGTGAGGAGCGCGAATAGTCCAGTTAGGAAAAACATTCCGAGTTCACCGGCGTCGGCGTCCAACGGTACTCGGCCCGCATGCTGCGCCTCCGTGATTGCGCCGCGCACAACCTCTGCCAAGGGGTGTTCGGCCAATTCATCTTCGACTGGCCGGGTCGACGAGAAGTGCAACCCCAGCATGTCGCGGAAGATCGCAGGGCCTAAGCGGCGTTCGGCTTCGAGTACTTGCCGCACCAGCAGCAGAAGCGTTGACGTCAGGTCGGCGTTGTCGGCTAGGGCATCGCGGAGTCGGGCCACCATCTTGGCTTCTTCGTTGCGTTCGAGTTCGGCTAGCACGTGTTCTTTCGTTGGGAAGTGAAAGTAGAACGTTCCTCGAACTACTCCCGCGGCGTTTGCGATGGCAGTTACGTCGGCAGCGGCCAGACCTGAGCGGTCTATTTCGGCCAGTGCTGCATCGAACAGACGTGCTCGCGTTTCGAGCCGTCGTGCTTCTCGAGTGCTTCGAACCTGCGAAGTTGCTTCCGCGGCGGCGTGTGATGACCGCATGGGAGCACCGTAGAACAATCGTTGACGATCGTCAATGACGACCGTCAACGACATGACGTGGTGTGGCGACGTACATCCGCCTGGCCAAGACAGGCGCTGCAAGACTCGTGTGGTCTCAAGGAAGATGGCGCCGTGGCAAACCACCTTCCCGAACCACTTGTTCCGGAAAATTTTGTCGGACAAGGCGAATAACGTGGCGACTTTGTTTGGGAGGTAAACGAACTGGCTTCGATACAGCGGGCCGGTCGGCTCGTCAGCGCACCGCAGGCCCACGCGACTGTTCCACGAGCTGAAACGGTGTCAAACTTCGGTGGTGTCCTCAGCGCTGCCGCCTCTTGTACTCCTGCATGGCGGATCCTGGTCTGGCGACCAATGGCGGGATGTTGCGCCGCTGCTGTCCCCTCACCACGACGTATACGCACCGTCAGCCCTCGGCCATCGTGGCGGACCAGTTGTGCAGCGGCGACCCGTCACGATCTGGGACGTAATTGATGAGTCCGAACGCTACCTCGACGAATGCGGACTGGATCGGCCACATTTGGCGGGCCACTCGATGGGTGGATTCACGGCACTCGAATTGGCGCGCCGTGGCCGGGCCGCATCCGTATGTGCGTTTTCGCCGGGCGGTTTGTGGTCAGACGGTCTGCGGGCTCGCGTCATTAGGCAAACTCGACGCCGCGTAGCGATGGGCCGATTGATGCGTCCCGTCACACCACTTCTAATGAAATCGCCGGGCATGCGCCGACGTGCGTTGGCGGATGCGACGTTGCATGGAGACCGACTCAGCTCCAGGCGAGCCATCGAAATCACCGAAGTGCCCTTTGACTGCACCATCATTGATGACATCTTCAACAACACTGACGAACAAGTCGCACCGATGGACCCTCTGCCGTGCCCAATCACCATCGCCTGGGCCGAAAAAGACAGGATTCTCCCAGTCGAGCTGTGCGCAGCCATCGCCCGTGACCGCCTGCCCCGCGCGACCTTCACCATCCTGCCCGGACTCCCGCACACTCCGACGATCGACGATCCCGAGCTGGTTGCGAGCACCATCCTCGCCGTCACCTGCGCCAACAAGGCGTAGCCATCGACGTATCAGCTGGCGCGCCTCGCCTTGACCAACCTAGCCTTCTAGGTGTACCGCGACCGTGCAGCTAACGTCGGAAAAGCGTTGTCCTGCAATTGATTGATTGCGAGGGATTAATTCGTTTCGCCTGGCGGCAGATGAGCGCCGACAGTACCGACTTACCGCTGGGTGCGGCGAAGTAGCGAGCTGTGCCGGCCTTGCTGCTGATCAACCGTAACCGCACCCTCGGCATCAGCGGATCCTTCGCCAAGAGCCACTGGACGTCGAACAGGCAGCGGGCGCGCAACAGCCAAACCTGCTGCGGTGACTCGACGGAGGCTCGCGGAGGCTGCGCAGGCGGTCGTCGCGCACCTGCGCGACCCCGATGGAAGACGTTTGCCGCTGCAAGGAACGGTCACCAGGATCGGCCGCCTCGCCGAGAATGACATCGTTCTCGACGATGACACCGTCAGCCGCCACCTCGCGGTAATCGTTGACACCGGCAACGCTTTGTCATCACCGACCTCCGGTCAGCCAACAGCGTCGACGTCGGGTACCAGCGGATTCGCACCAGCGCGACGCTGGCTGATGGCGACCGCATGTGCATCCGCGGCCACGAATTCACGTTGGAAATTGCGCCTTGGCCAACTGTGGGCTATTCCGCGCATCGCCGTCATTACAGTTGAACCAATGACCACGGGTGCAACGCCGAACGACGGCTTCGAGTTTGTCATTGCAGAACCGGGCGTCGAACTCTCGGTGCAACGGTCCGGCGAAGGCCCGACGGTGCTATTGATCGGCGGCCTCGGCATGCCGAGCATCACGTGGACCATCTGCGGACTTCCCCAGTCCCTCGTCGACGCGGGATTTCAGGTCATCGCATACAACGCTCGCGGAATGTCACCATCCTCCGCACCGGCCGCGCCGTACTCGGTGGCAGAGCTAGCCGCCGACGCCGCGGCCATCCTCGACCATTTCCAAGTCGCGCAGGCCACCGTCGTCGGCTACTCGATGGGTTGTTACACCGCGCAGACGCTGCTGCGTAACCGACCCGAGCGCGTGCGTGCGCTGGTCTTGTTCGCCGGGCTGCAGCCGTCGCCGGTGGGAGCGATGGTTGGCGAGATGGAGCTCGGCCTGATCGAGCGTTACGGTGAATTGCCGCGCGAGGTACTGGTGTTCGAGCAGCTGCTTACCACCCTCCACCTGCCGATGCTGCAAGATCCGGAGACCGTGAAGGGCTGGCAGCAGGCGCTGTCGGCCGGGTATGAGAGCGGTTGGGCTGGGCAGGAGGGCTTTACGGGCCAGCTGACGGCATCCCAGGAATGGATCACGTCCGGCGAACCGAAACCGGAGCATCTTGGCGCGATCGACGTGCCCACGCTGGTCCTGGCATTCGAACACGACCTGTTCTTCCCGCCGGGCCTCTGCGAGACGACGGCTCGCCTGATCCCTGGCGCGGAGTTCGCAAGGATCGACGGCGCGGGCCACGGAGGCATCTTCACCGCACCCGGCGACAGCGTCGCCCGGATCACCAATTTCTGTCGCGCGCACCGCGATTCACAGCGGTAGGTCGCCGCCGTCCCAGTCGTGATCGTGCATGAACGCGTCTGGGATATTCACCCGATAACGAGCGGCCTCGGTGAAGATGGTTGCCGCGACGAGCGGCAGCGCCAGGGTCGGCTTGAGATCGCTGCGTGTGAACACGGCGTCGTCGGTACGGCGATAATCTCGCAGAAATCCACGGAAAGTGTTGCCCTTCAGCGACGACTTGCGCCACCCGTACATCAGCATCCCCGGGCCCAGCATCTTGCGCACCCCGGGTTGGGGCGTGATGACCTCGTCGTTCACACCGAAAAATGCACGGTCGACCCTCGTTTCCGGATCGAACAACAGAATTCCGCTGGTTGCCCGCGGATTGCATTCGACCGTGAACAGACCCCGGCCCGGCACCTCGATGAAATCCAACCCCATCTGCCCGGTGAAATTGAACGCCTTGACGCATTCGCGCGTCCATTCGGCGATGCCCTCGTGCTGGACGGACTCGAACATCAGGCACGACGTACCGTCGATCGCGTAACGCACCGGGTACAGCGCGTGCGCTTTCACCTGCCCCTCGTGGCAGACGGAATACGAGCAATAGTTCGTGCCGTCCGCCCACTCTTGAGCAATCCACGGATTGCCCTCGTCGAAACTCAGGCCGCGAGGCAGTTCGCCCGGACGCACCTTGTGGACGTCCTGCGACCCGCGCGAGTAGACGCGCTTGAGGGCGAAGGGCTGGTCGAAGTCCAACGCTTCGAGCTCCTCCTGGCTGCGGACGAGCGCAAAGTCGAGGGTGGGCATTCCCAGCGTCTTGAGCGCGGCCTGGAACTCGTACTTGTTTTCCAACTGGGACTCGAGATCGAAACTGGATAAGAACAACTTCTGGCGGTCCGGGAACAGGTCGGGGTATCGCTTGATCGTGTTTGCCAGGATCTCGGTCCCCTCGTGGACCGTCACGACCATGTCTATGCCCTCGTCGCGAACGATCTGCGCAAGCGCCTGTGTCCATTCGATCGGTTCATACCTCGGCCGCGGTGCGCGGAATGTCTTCCTGACCGCCGATGAAAACCTGGTCACGGGAAACCGGACCGAGTCCGTAATCAGCACATCGTGTCCCGCGGCGCCCATCAAGCGGGCCAGGTGGAGCGACAGATATGACCGACCGAACGTGATCAGCACGGTCTTTCGACCAAATCCGGACATTGGACCTCCTATTGCGAACACCCTCTGCCCACCCTGCTTCGTCGACCTGCGGTCGGAGAGCCGAGCCTTAAGCTCCAGGTCTGACCGCGGTCCGGCCAGGTCTACGCGGCGTCCCGCATCGCACACTGCGGTGCCGAACCGTCCTATCCGACGCTACCCGCGCGGGTGCCGGAGGGGACTAGCTGCTGCCGTAGACGACGCATCCACCGGGTCGGAACCGGAGGAATTGCAAGCGCGTGCAGCTTCACTCGCTGCCGAAGTCGTACATCCGGTAGCTCAAGTCTCCGTTTTGCAATCCTTTGTGGCAGGTCTTCGCCCATCCCGCGTCGACAAGGAAGGCCGGACTGTAGCCGTTCACTTCCTTCAGGCGCGGCAAACTCTTCTCGAGTCCCCGTGCAACCTGTTCACTGATGATCGTTTCCGAAAACAGCCGCATCGGGCAGGCGTCGAGTTCCTTCTGCCACTGGGCGATACGATCGCTGTGCCGGATGTCGGCGTACAGGAAACGGCCCCCCGGGCGTAGTACGCGCGCCACTTCGGCGAGGAAACGGGGGGTCGATGGATAGCAAAACGCGGCTTCGATATTCAAGACGACGTCGAAGGACTGGTCGGGGAACGGTAGGTCCTCGGCGTCGCCTTGCACAAAATCCAGGCCCGGCATGTCGTGGCGTTTGCGGCAGAAGTCGACGCCGGCCGGGTTCAAGTCCAGCCCTGTGTAGGAGGCCGGGATGAGTGCGCGCATCAGGTAGGAGGCCCCGCCGCCGTGTCCGCAGCTGACTTCCAGCACGCGTTTGCCGGTGAGATCGACCTGGGTCGCCACGCGGTGATAGAGCTGGATGAAGAACCGGTTGGGCTCGTCGGACGCGTCCAACGGCAGGCCCATCGGCGGCTCTTCCTCGTAACCCGATCCGATGAAAACCAGATCATCGTTGCTGAAGTGGCTGAGGCAGCGGAACCAGTAGTTCGCCAAGAAGCCAAAGGAGTTCCGCGATCGGGTTGACCTTTGGCGTTCATAGAGCCGCACGGGCAAAGTATGCCACCACGCGCCGGTCGATTCGGCAAGTCAGCCAAGCCCGTTCAAGCGACCCAGGCAGTCCGGTTCACGGACGCAAGATGACGGTCCGGAGCCCTATGCTCGCCGTGGCGATCCCGCTCGTGCCGGCCTGCTCCCGCACGCTCATCACCTCGTTGAGAAAAACGGCGTGGAAGCCGTCAGCAAACCGTACACTCCGCGCATGCGCATGGCCGCATCCTGGGTCCTTTGGCCGCTGCTCGTTGCTGTCAGCTGTGCGATCACCGCCGCGGGGCTGTGCCACGGCGTCAATGGTTCCCTCGTCCTCGCGGGCGTCTACTTCGCCTTGATGCTGGCGTTGGGTGGCCTCGAGCGCGTGCTGCCGTTCGAGCGCGAATGGACCCGCTCCGACGGCCAAGTCACCCACGACGTGGTCTTCACGCTGATCGGCACCAGTTTGCCGGGCACGCTGGCTGACAGCCTCGTGCTGGCGGGCACCGTCGGGGTGGCGCAGTGGCTCGCCCGCCACGTCGGAGGCTCGTTATGGCCGCAGGCGTGGCCCGCGGTGGGGCAGATTGCGTTGGTGGTGCTGGTCGGCGACTTCGGCGCGTACTGGGGCCATCGCTCATTTCACAACGTCTCGTGGCTGTGGCCGTATCACGCCGTCCACCACAGCGTGCCGCGCCTCTGGTATCTCAACACCGGGCGCATTCATCCCGTCGACTCGGCGCTGATGATGGTGTTCTCGATGGTGCCGTTGTACTTGCTCGGGGCGCCCGAGGGCATGGTGGTGTGGCTGTTCTCGTTCACCACCTTCGTCGGCATGCTGTCGCACTGCAACGTCAACCTGCGTTGCGGCCCTCTCGACTGGTTGTTCTGCACCCCTGGAGTTCACCGCTGGCATCACTCGCGCCAGCTCTCCGAGAGCAACAACAACTACGGTGAGATCACCATGGTTTGGGACGTGCTGTTCCGCACGCACTACCGGCAGCAGAGGCGGCCGCCGTGCGACATCGGAACCAGCACACCCATACCGGCGGACATCCTCGGGCAGTTCACGGCGCCCCTGCGGCTGAGTTGGCAGGCAGCGACGGATCGCCCGACGCCATCCCTGTATGCACGAAAAGCACTGCATTACAGCAATCTTCGTGATCGTCCGCTCATGCCGTTACGCCCATTCGGGCAATAGTCGATTATCCGCGGACACGATAAATGGTTCGCGCAGGAGCGAACCCAGCCGCGTCGAAGTGGCTATTCGCGGTCCTCCGGCTTGATCCGGGTCTTGTCGCGGATCTTCGATCGCGCCTGATGCAGGTGTTTGGCCGCCCATCTGCGATACGTGCGTCGAGCCCACGACATCCGCTCCTGTGAATGCTCCGTACGGCGCACCAGCTCGAGTTCGACGTGGTCGAGCTCCTCCGCCCCGATCTCGACTCGGTCGCGACCGTGGATGAAGTCCAACACCAGCGCATCGGGGTCCAGCAATTCGCGCTCCCACGCCTCGTGGTCATCGAGGTCCGCTATGCCCATCGTGTCGGCGGCGTTGCGCAGCACGTCGCCCAGTTCGCCATCCAGCAGTTGACGGAACGCGTCGGCTCCTTGCCGCGGATTGGCGATCATCCACGAGTGGTACGCGTCGGGCACCCTGTACAGCGTGGCGTCGGACTCGTTGGCGATGTCGCGTGCGTGCGGGAACGGCACGATCATGTCTTTTTCGGCGTGCACCACCATCGTGGGCATCCCCTCGTCGCGCATGGTGTGCAGCAGCGGCGTGTAATCACCGGATTCGATGATCGCCTTGATCGTCCGCGCAGCTCCAATCGGATCACGCAGGTTCGGCACCGCCACCGCCCCCAGCACGCGGAAGTATGTGATTTGCTCCCCGGCCGAGAGCTGCGTCGGGTCGCCCAGCGTGTCGCGGACCGCGGTGTAGGCCGCGCCCAACGCCTTGGTGGGCGACTTCACCAGTTTTGGAATGGTCGTGTCGAACCGGCCTCCGGCCGCCGGGTCGAACAGCACGGCGGCAAGTACTCTTTCGGGCGCGCGGGCGGCCAGTTGGATCGTCATTCGCCCACCCATCGAATGGCCGACGAACACCGCCTGCCCAATGCCGAGTGCGTCCAGCGTGCGCAACACGGAGTCGGCTCGATCGGTGAAGGCGCACGCGTCGCTGGGCAGTCGCCCGGTGTCTCCGTGACCGGCCGCATCGACGGCGACGACCAGAAATCCCATACCGGCGATCCGGCTGAGCATCCGTAGATAGGCCTTACGGCTCAGCAGGAGCCCGTGCATGAACAACAACGGCACTCCGCGACCGCCGACTGACAGCCCGATCCGGCGCCCGTCATCGAGTTCCACAACGTGGTGACTCAGGCGGATGCGGCTCGGTGATGTCTCCGTCATGGCCTCGGCGGAATTCCCGGCCGGACAAGGGTTAAAACGGGGTCGAGACCAGACCGCTAATGAATCGCGAGAGCAAGCATCGCGCTTGCAGCGGCTTCGGTGGGGGTACTCGGCCTCCCAAGATGACCCAAATGTCCTATCGAAGCGCGGACGACATCGACCCTTGTGTGCGCGTTTACGGGTCGCGGGTCCACAATCTGCGGGGTGTCGACGTTGTCGCACCGCGTGACGCGCTGGTCGCCTTCACCGGGATCTCGGGATCCGGCAAATCGTCGTTGGCGTTCGGGACCATCTACGCCGAGGCTCAGCGCCGCTACTTCGAATCGGTCGCTCCGTACGCCCGTCGCCTGCTGTTGCCAACCGGTGCGCCGAAGGTAGATGACATCACCGGGCTACCGCCTGCGGTAGCTCTGCAGCAGCGCCGGGGTTCGGCGTCGTCGCGGTCGACGGTCGGCACCGTCACAACCCTGTCGAACCTGCTGAGGATGTTGTTCTCCCGCGCCGGGACCTATCCTCCCGGGGCCACCGAACGACTGGACTCCGATGCGTTCTCGCCGAACACCGCGGTGGGGGCGTGCCCGGAGTGCCACGGGTTGGGACGGATCCATCGGGTGACCGAAGAGACACTGGTACCTGATCCCTCGCTCACCATCCGCGAGGGCGCCGTCGCCGCATGGCCGGGCGCGTGGCAGGGCCAAAACCTACGCGACATCCTCGTCACGCTGGGGTATGACATCGACAAGCCTTGGCGCAAACTGCCTAAGCGTCAACGCAATTGGATTCTCTTCACCGATGAGCAACCAACGGTCGAAATCGATCCCAGCCAGCACCCCGTGCAGGCCGATTATTACTACAACGGCACGTTCTCCAGCGCCGAACGCCACGTCCGCCACACGCTGGCCAACTCCCATAGCGCGATGATGCGCCGCCGCGTACTGCAATACGTCGACAGCGTCGAGTGCCCAATATGCGAGGGCTCCGGACTACGGCCGGAGGCGCTGAAGGTGACGTTCGCGGGACGCACCATCGCCGACTACACGGCGATGCCGTTGGCCGACCTTGCTGATACGCTGCGCCCGACCGCTTCTCGGACCGATGCCGCCGCTGCTTATGAATCAACCGAATCCGGTGAGTTGACGGAAGTGGCGACCATGATCGCGGCGGATCTCGTCGCACGCCTGCAGGTACTCATCGATCTCGGCCTGGGCTATCTCACGCTTTCTCGGCGCACCCCGACGGTGTCGCCCGGCGAACTGCAGCGGTTGCGGCTGGCGACTCAGCTGCGCGCCGGCTTGTTCGGCGTGCTCTATGTGCTCGACGAGCCGTCGGCAGGACTGCACCCCGCCGACGCCGAACCGCTGCTCGAGGTGCTCGATCGCCTTCGGCGCGCGGGTAATTCGTTGTTTGTGGTCGAGCACGACATGGACGTGGTGCGCCGTGCCGACTGGGTCGTCGACGTTGGACCCGGGGCCGGAGAACTTGGTGGGGGCGTGCTCTACAGCGGGCCGGTGGCGGGCCTCGCCGAGATCGAGGCGTCGGTCACCCGTCGGTACCTTTTCGACGGGGCCGGGCCGCCGTCTCGCCAATCGCGCTCGCCGTCCGGGCGGCTGCGGCTGGGTGGCATTTGCTTCCACAATCTGAGAGACCTCGACGTGGATCTGCCGCTCGGTGTGTACACGGCGGTCACCGGGGTGTCCGGTTCGGGCAAGTCGACGCTCGTCGTCAAGGTTCTCGGCGATGTCGTGCACGGCCATCTCGGCACCGGACGCGCAGCCGAGCAAGCCGAATCCGATGATGACGAAACCGACAGTGGGATCGTCGATCTCGATCACGACGCAAGTTTGGGTGTGACGGTGGAGGGCGTCGAGCAGATCAACCGGCTGGTGTCGGTCGACCAACGCCCGATCGGACGCACGCCGCGCTCGACACTGGCGACCTACACGGGCTTGTTCGACGCCGTCCGCCGCGAATTCGCCGCGACCCCAAAGGCACGTCGCCGCGGCTGGACGGCAGGGAGGTTTTCGTTCAACGTGGCCGAAGGTCGCTGCCCCACCTGCCAAGGGGAGGGCTTCGTGTCGGTCGAATTGTTGTTCCTGCCTGGCATGTACGCGACATGCCCGGCGTGTCAAGGAGCGCGTTACTCCGCCGAGACGCTCGAAGTGCGCTACCGCGACCGAACGATCGCCGACGTGCTCGCGATGACCGTCGACGAGGCCTCGGATTTCTTTGTCGACGTCGCCAACGCGGCGCGGAGCCTGACCACGCTGCAAGAGGTCGGACTGGGGTACCTCCGACTGGGACAGCCCGCGACCGAGCTATCGGGTGGCGAGGCGCAGCGGATCAAGCTCGCCTCCGAACTACAACGACCCCGGCGCGGACATACCCTCTATGTCCTCGACGAGCCGACCACCGGGCTTCACCCCGCCGATGTGGATCTGCTCGATCGTCAACTCCACCGCCTGGTCGACGCGGGTAATACCGTAGTTGTGGCCGAACACGACATGCGGATGGTCGCGGGCTCGGACTGGGTGATCGACCTGGGACCGGGAGCCGGCAGCGACGGCGGCCGGGTCGTCGCGGCGGGCCCGCCGAAGAAAGTGGCACGTGCGAAACACAGTCGCACGGCGCCGTATCTGGCGAAAGCGGTTGGCGTCGTCTGATGCTCGGCGAAGTCGGCGATCTTCACGGAAGCTCTTGCTGAGGCGGAGTCACATCCGCGAATAGCGGCTCAGGGCGAAGCTGTACAGGCCGTAAGCGGCGAATCCGCTTCCCGCCAGAAGGATCAGCACCGTACCGAACGGGGCTTCTCGCAACGTTTTCACCGCGCCGTCGAGACCGGTCGCCTTCGATGGGTCGGCGCGAATGGAGGCCACGACCACCAAGAGGCCGGCCCCGGCCAAAACGGCACCTTCGGCGACGTACCCGCAAAAGCCCAGTGCCGTCATTGCCCGCCCGGGCGACACGGTGAGATCGTTGCAGAACTTCCGCGATGCTCCCTTGAAGGCGTAGTAGCTTCCGATTCCGACGATCACGAGGCCGACCGCGATCAGAACCGCTTTACCCGGCGTGGACTGCATCAACCGCGCGCTGAGCCCGGCGTTTTGCGCGGCGCTCGATCTGCGCCTTCCCAGCGCGAACTGCATCGCGGTGACTGCGACCGCTGCATATACAACGGCGAGGCCGAAAGCCTTGAGCCGGTTCACTATCCGAAGATCTCGAGGATCTCGGCGGCGTTCCGCCGGGTGGAGGCCGACGACGGTTTCGGCAAGCCGCCACAGCGTCAAGGGAACCAGTGCCACCGCGACTGCCCACAGCGCGACGACACCGCCGGTGGTGTCGGCGATGGTTCTCAACGCGCCGGTCTGATCAGCATCACCGTGACCTCCGAAGGCGATGCGGATGACGAGGTAGGCGATCAAAAGGTGCATCAGCCCGCTGATGAGATACCCGACGCGGGCGGCGATCTGCGCGGCCCGCTCGGATGTAGCGCGTCGCACGACATCGGTGGGACTGATCGCCCCGGCCATTTCGCTGGCGCTCCCCGGGTTGTTCCGGGTTTTATCCGCGCCGCTCATCAGAATGTCCTTCTCTTTGGTTCGACGTGATGCGCCGAGTGGCGATTACCCCTTTTCCTGCTGAGCCACGCGCGACGCGCGCCCTCTGGCCGTCACAGCTTGCTCAGGCGGCCAATCGTTAGAATCTCGGAGTCTCGGTACGGCCGTCCATCGGGTTGAAGCAGGTCCGCAAACCAGAGCTTCGGTTCCGCCGTATACGGGTGCTCCCAGGAGTCCCACGGTAAGTAGGTCTGCGTCTTCCCGGCGACCAGCCCCCAATTGATCGCACCAACGTTGTGCCGCTTGGCGATTGGCAGGACTCCATCCACGGTGCTGCCGATTGTCCGAGCCAGATACTCGGTGCAGAGGATTGGGCGTCCCAAAGGGGACAGCTCGGCGATCCGGGCCTCGAAGCCTGCTGGTTTGTCGTAAGAGTGAAAGGTGACTACGTCGGAGTTGTTCAGTTGAATTTCAGCGATTTCGCTACGCTTTGAAGGATCTCCCCACGCGCCGTCCCACACGCCACTGGTCAACGGTTGGCCCGCATCAACCGAGCGTGCCCACCCGAACGTCAGCGAGAGCAGGTCGGCGACGCGGTCGAGCTTGTCTTTCCTTTCGACGTTGCGATATTCGCGCGCGGGATTGTCGGGCTCATTCCACAGGTCCCAACCCAAAACTCGTTCGTCCGTGCGGAATTGAGTCAACACGCCGGTGACATAATCGCGCAGAGTGCGACGGTAGTCGAGGTCATCGAGGTGTTCGGCGCCTGGACTTTGTACCCAACCGGAGTTGTGCACCCCAGGCTTCGGTGACCGCTGTCGTCCCGGCTTGGGAAAAGGATCCCAACATGAATCGAATAAGACAAAGATGGGCTTGACGCGGTGGCGGGCGGCGATGCCGACAAATTCCGACAGACGTTTTTGAAATCCTCGTTGATCTTGGGCCCAGAGCTGATCGTGAAGGAAGACCCGCACCGTGTTCAGCCCGCGTAGCTGCGCCCAGCCGAGCTCGGTATCGATGCGCCGGGGGTCGAAAGTGTCGGCCTGAAACATCTCGAGCTGGTTGATGGCGTTCGAGGTGATGTAGTTGGCGCCGACGAGCCATCCCTGCGCCTGGTACCAGCGGTTGGCTCGTTCGGGTGACCAGGGGTTTTGCTCCGCTGCGGCGCGGGGCGTCGGGGTCAGCGTAACGCCGGCCGCGACTAGCAGCGGTAGCTTCAGCAGCGTTCGACGCCTCACGCACCGACCATAGGAGATGTGTCGCGACGGCACGGTGAAAAGCCCTTAAGACGGTGTCAGCGGTGGCCGCTCGAGCTCGTCGAATCTTGCGAGCGCGGCGTCGAGGTCTGTTTCGTCAAACATCTCACCGCGGTTGACCGCGTCTCCTTCGACTGTCAAAAGGGTGATTTCTCGCCACTCTGCGTCGAAGCCCTCTTGCGAGGTTCCGTAGAACGCGTGCGTGACCACCACGCCGATGTCACTCAGCCGGTGTACGGTCTCGATATGGCCCTTGCCGTCCGGGATGACGGTCCACGTGGCACTGACGAAAGGGATCATGTCGCCGGGCTCGAACGCCCTCCCGCGCCGGTGGTCGATGCTCACGAAGTCGGCTGTAGTTGAGGGTATCTCGTGCCTGTTGAGCGCGGCGTAGCCAGCCGCGATGACCGACCATGTGTGCGCATGGTCGGCCGCTTCGCCGGCGAGATACCGGGAATCGAGCTCGTCGAAGGCCGCATCGATGTCATCGGGGTCGAAGCTAATGGTCTGCTTCATTAGGTTGTCGTCGCCGACTTCCATCACAGACAAGGCCTCCCAGGTGATCGGTTGGTCAGTGTCATCGATGTCGCGGACGCGGTGGCGGGTCAGCGAAAGGCGAGATCCTCGGGTCCCGATGGCCTCCACGCTCAGTCGCCAGTTGCTAGGCGCCTGGAAAAGTTGTTGAACGTTCTTCCACAGCGCAAGCCCATCATGTATCCCGCGCAATCCCTTTCGTCGGTCGTCCAATCGAGCGTCTTCAGTCATGAGGGCGAGGAAGCCGCTCATGTCGCGGCGGTTGTACGCATCAACCAGGCGCACCCAGGTCCGAGTCGAGGCATTTTCGAGCGCAGGAGCCGGCCGATCGAGCTCGTCGAACCTGGCGAGCGCGGCGTCGAGGTCTGTTTCGTCGAAAATCTCGCCGCGGCTGAATAACTCGCCTTCAAAGGTGAGAATCATGATCTCTCGCCATTCGGCATCGAAACCGTCTCGCGTGGTCCCGTATGCAGCATGGGTGATGACCGCTCCTAAGTCGCTCAGCTGATGCACTGCCTCGGCGTAGGTGTAGAAGTTTTGGTAGACGTCGAACCCGACACGTACGTATTCGGTCCAATCCCCGGGCGCGAAAGCTGCCACTCGGCGGTGGTCGATGCCCACCCAGTCCCCAGTCCTCGCAGCGAATTCTCTCCGATTAACGGCGGCATATGTGCGTGTGACGGCGGACCAGATTTTCAAATGGGCGGCCGCTTCGCCGGCGAGATATCGGGAGTCCAGTTCCTCGAACGCGGCGACGAGATCTTCGGGATCAAACATAATATGGGTCGCGAGCCGATCGTCGGTGTCGAGCTCTGCGACGCAAAGCATTTCGACGCCGAAGTCACCTTGCTGCAGGTCGCGGTTCGGGGCAGAGATACGGGTCAGGGCGAGGCGTTCTCCGCGGGTCGCAATGGCAGTCGACGTTACGCCTGCCACAGCCTCCGCCAAATCCCGAATATTCGCGAGCACGACATCGCGCCCTTCCCAGGCGCCGATGTTCACGACGCGGCGCCGATCTTCGACAAGGCTGTCGTCGGCCAACATTTCAGCCGCGGCACCCCAATCACGCGCCCGGGTGTGGGCGAAGAAGCGGTCATCCGCCCGACTCGCCGCATTTGCGACCCGCGGCGCCTGTGGGTGCAGTTCCTCGAATCGGGCGAGTGCGGTGCCGAGGTCTGGCTCGTCGAAGTACTCGACGCGGCTCAAGAGCTGCCCTTCGACTATGGCCATGGCGATCATCCGCACTTCGGCGTCAAGGCCCTCGGGCGAGGCGGCTTTCACCACGTGGGTGACGACGGCTCCGAGTCCGTCCAGCCGATGCACAGCTTCGACGTAGAAGCTGGTGGCCGAAGTGATGTCCCATAAGGCTCTTAAAGATGCGGCCAGATCAACGCCCTCGACCGATACGAGCGCTCGATGATCGAGGTAAACGTGATCCGAAGTCGTCGCGGGAAGTTCGCGTCGATTGGCGCGCGCGTAACCGTCTGCAATCACCGACCATGTGTCGGCGTAGGCGGCCGCTTCACCGGCAAGGTACCGGGCATCGAATTCCTCGAACGCAACATCGACATCCTCGGGATCGAACGTCACGACCACCGAGATCCGCTCGTCATCGATCTCCACAATCTGTAGGACGTCGTGGAACTGGAACGCCTCGGGTCGTTTGTCGTTGCTCGGGTGGATGCAGTGCAGGACGAGGCGCTCCCCCCGGGTGGCGATGACGGTCGATGAAATGTTCTCGGCGCCGACGTCGGCGACGGCTTGCATGTTCGCAAGTTCGGCATCTCGACCGCGTCGGACGCCGGCATTGACCACTCGCCTGCGATCGTCGTCGAGTACGTCGTCAACCATCGTTTCGGCCATGGCTTCCCAGTCGCGGGCGGCATAGGATCGTTCAAAGCCCTCGACCACTTGGCTTGCTGTGTTTCCGAGACGTGGTGCTTTTGGGTACAGTTCCTCGAAGCGTGCGAGGGCTACGTCGAGATCTGTCTCGTCGAAAACTTCGGCGCGGCTAAGCAGGCCACCTTCGACGGTCTGTACTTCGATCATCCGCAACTCGGCGTCAACACCGTCGTTCGACGTTCCTTTATGGACTTGTGTGTAGACCGCTCCCAGTTGGTCCAGCCGATGCACCGCCTCGACGTAGACGCGGTACGCCGAGAAGATGTCGAACACCGCACGAATGGATGCGGCCAGATCGGCACCCTCGACCGATACCAGCGGACGATGATCGATGTAGCCCGGATTGGGTGTCGTGGCGGGAAGTTCGCGCCGATTGACCGCGGCCTGGATACCTGCGATTATCGACCACGTCTCCGCGTGGGCGGCTGCTTCGCCTGCGAGGTAGCGAGCATCCAGCTCAGCGATGGCAGCATCGAAGTCGTCGAGGTCGAGCGCGATGCGTGCCACGATCCGTTCGTGGCCATCGATCTCAATGATGCCGAGCACCTCGGCAATCACCACTTCGGACTGCTCGTCGCGGATTGAGAAGCAGTCACGACTGAGGGCGAGGCGCTCCCCACGGGTCGCGATAACCGCTGACGTAACTGATGAAAGCCCCAAGGCAGCCGAAGCTCGCATACTTTCGATCGTGGCGTCTCGGCCCTGTCGCAGCCCCGCGTTCACCACTCGACGGCGATCGTCGTTGAAAACGTCATCGGCCAGCATCTCCGCCACGGCATCCCAGTCGCGGGCAACCCAACGCGCCATAAAGCGTTTGAACAGCTGGCTTGCCGCGTTCTCGAGCCGCGGCGCCTGTTGGTGAAGTTCATCGAAGCGGGCGAGCGCGGCGTCGAGGTCCGCCTCGTCGAAGCACTCGGCGCGACTTACCAGTTCACCGTCGACTGTGACCATTTCGACGATCCGCAGCTCGGCTTCGAGGCCCCCCTGCATGGTCGCGTTTATCACCTGGGTAACGACGGCTCCGATTTTGTCCAGCCGATGGACTGCCTCGACGTAGACGTTGAAGGCAGAAGTAATGTCCCACAATGCATGTAGTGAGGCAGCCAGATCAACGCCCTCAATCGACACGAGCGGTCGATGATCGACGTAAACCGAATCCGGAGTGGTCGCAGGCACCTCTTGCCTATTGACTCCGGCGGTAATCTCTGCAACAAGCGACCACATTTCTGCGTGGGCGCTCGCTTCGCCGGCGATGTAACGAGCGTCAAGTTCAGCCACGGCGGCATCGAAGTCGTCAGCGTCGAATATAACGCGCGCCACGAGTTGGTCTTCGGCGTTGACCTCCGAAACGCATAGCGCCGTGGAGCCCGACCAGCGGTCTTCGATGAAGTAACGAGCGAGGACGAGGCGCTCCCCACGGATCGCGATAACCGTGGACGTCATGTTCGTTACCCCGACATCGGCGACGGCCCGCATGTTTGCGATCTCGGCACCTCGCCCGTGCCGAACACCGGCGTTCACTAGGTGACGCCGATCATCCAGCCGGATGTCTTCGGTGAACAGTTCCGCAATGGAGTCCCAGTCTCGGGCTGCAAAGCTGGCCAAGAAGCTTTGCTCCACTTCGCTTGCCGCATTTCTGACTTGCTGCGGCCGCGGTTGTAGTTCCTCAAACCGGACGAGCGCGGCGTCGAGGTCGGTGTCGTCGAAAAGTTCGAAGCGGCTGAGCAGGTCACCTTCGACCGTTAAAATCTCGATCATCCGCCACTCGACGTCAAAGCCGTCTTGCGAGGTCGCCGCCACCGCGTGGGTAATGGCCGCGCCGAAACTGCTGAGTCGATGCACTGCCTCGATGCGGAAACTTGCGTCCGGCGTGAGGTCCCAAAAGTCGCGCATTGCTGCGGCTAGATCACTCGTCTCGAACGTGGGGAGCTGCCGGTGATCGACGGTGACCCAGTCAGGCGTTGTCGCGGGAAGTTCACGGCGGTTGACCGCAGCGATACCACCCGAGATGACTGACCACGTGTGGGCGTACGGCGCCGCTTCTCCGGCGATGTACCGGGCGTCAAGCTCGGCGAAAGCGGCGTCGATGTCGTTGAGGTCGAATATGACGGCCGCTGCGACCCGTTCGTCGGTGTCGAATTCAAGGACCTGCAGCACATCGAATTGAACCGCGTCGGGGTCAGGGCCTGAGGCGCGCCAATGCGTGAGAATGCGACGCTCGCCCCGGCTCGCAATAATGTCCGCGGTGGCCATTGTCGTCAATCCGATGTCAGTAGCTACACGCAGGTCTTTGATCGCAGCATCTCGACCGCGGTAGACCCCGGCGTTCACGACTCGGCGGCGGTCGTCGAAGTGATAATTCTCAGCAAAGTCCTGCGCCATGGCGTCCCAGTCGCGAGTCGCGAAGTGCGTCAGGAAGCGTTCCGCCACTGCGCTTTTTAGCCGGGGGGAGCGCGGCTGCAGCTCGTCAAACCGGGCAATCGCCGCGTCGAGGTCCGTCTCGTCAAAGATCTCGCACCGATCGATTGAGTCACCGTCGACAGTCATCACTTCGACTCCACGCCATTCGGCGTCGAAGCCATCTCGCGAAATCCCATGCGCCACATGGCTGCAGACTGCCCCGCGGTTACTCAACCTATGCACGGTGTCCACCCGGAAGCTGACGTCCGGTGTGAGCTGCCACAGCGATTCTAGGGATGCGTTGAGCCCGCCCTCCTCGATAATCCTCGGCCGGCGGTGGTCGACGTTCACCCAATCCGGTGTCGTTGGGAAAAGTTCGTGCCGGTTCATCGCGGCGTAGGCGCCGGAGATAACCGACCACGTCTTCGCGTACGGTGCCGCTTCGCCGGCGAGGTAGCGGGTATCGAGTTCCTCAAAGGCTGCATCGATGTCATCAAGGTCGAACAACAGGCGGGCAGTGACCCGATTGTCAGCATTGAGCTCGACCAAACAGAGCACTTCGTTGCGGAAGGCCTCAGGCCCTTGATCGTCGACCGGGAGGAGGAGACGACCAAGGGTCAGGCGCTCAGCGCGTGTTGCTACCGCGGTAACCGTCACGTCCTTAACCCCGATGCTCGCGATTGCCCGCAGGTCCGCTATTTCGGCGTCTCGACCATGACGGATACCGGCATTCACCACTGGACGGCGATCCTCGGAGCAAATGTCTTCGGCCACCAGCTCCGCCAGGGCGATCCAGTCCCGGGCAGCGAAGCACGCGAAGACACGTTCAAGCACTTGGCTTGCCGCGTTCTCCAGCCGAGGGAAGCGCGGATGCAATTCATCAAAGCGGGCGAGTGCGGCGTCGAGGTCTGTCTCGTCGAAGATCTCGCATCGGTCGATTCGGTTGCCTTCGATAGTTAGAAGTTGGATTTGTCGCCACTCGGCGTCAAAGCCTTCTGATGAGGTTCCGTGCTGCGCATGGGTGATGACAGCTCCGAGATCGCTGAGCCGATGCACAGCCTCGATGTGAATCGTGAGATCTGGGGTGAGATCCCAGATGGCACGGATGGACGTGAGCATCGTGCCGGACGCGAAGGGTGTGCCCCGCCGATGGTCGACGGTGACCCAGTCCGTGGCGGGGAGTTCGTGCCGGTTGAACGCGGCATAGATACCTGCGATGACTGACCACGTGTGCGCGTGGACGGCCGCTTCGCCGGCGAGATAGCGGGCGTCAAGTTCGGCAATGGCGGCCTCGATGTTGTCGAGGTCGAACGAGATGGACGCCACAATTCTTTCGCTCGCGTCGATCTCGACGATGTTGAGGGCATCGTTTTGAATCGACCCGGGGTCGGCGCCCGCCGCGCGAACTCGCACGAGGGCGAGGCGGTCGCCGCGGATCGCAATGACTCCCAACATCGTTAGCGCGAAGCCGACCTCGGCGATCGCCCGCACATCTTCGATACCGGCGTCTCGACCGCGTCGGATCCCGGCATTCACCACCCGCCGGCGATCTTCGCTGGAAAAGTTATCCGCCACATTTGCGGCCATGGCGTCCCAGTCCCGCGCCGCGAACCACGCGTAGATGCGCTCATAGGCTTGGCTTGCGCGGTTTTGGAGCCGTGATGCCGGTGGACTGAGTTGTTCGAACCGCGCGATCGCTCTCTCGAGGTCTTCTTCTTCGAACACCTCACATCGGCTTAGTCGGCTACCTTCGACTGTGAGAACGTCGATCATCCGCCATTCGGCGTTGAAGCCCTCTGGCGAGTTCCCCCTCACCGCGTGGGTGACGACCGCTCCGTCATCGGACAGCCGATGTACAGCCTCGGTATAGATCCTGATGGTGGGCGTTTGATCCCACACTCCGCGAAGGTACGTGGGCAGATCGGCTGCTTCGACGGCTAAAACCGGTCGATGGTCGACGTACACCGAATCCGACGTCGTCGAGGGAAGTTCGTGCTGATTGAACAGAGCACAGGTTTGTGCCACCGCGGACCATGCGTGTGCATGTGCAGACGCTTCGCCGGCGAGGAAGCGACGGTCGAGTTCGTATATGGCGGCGTCGAAGTCATCAAGTTCGAACACCACGAGTGCCGCAATCCGCCCGTCGGTGTCGATCTCGATGAGATGAAGGACTTCGATCCGAATCGCCTCGGGGTCATGGCCGGTGGCTTGAGTGCGCGAAAGGATGAGACGCTCGCCCCGAGTAGCAATGATGGTCGACGTCAAGTTCGTGAAACCTACATTCGCGGCCGCCTTGGAATCTTCGATCTCGGCATCTCTCCCATATCGGACCCCCGCGTTCGCGATTCGGCGGCGGTCGTCAATGCAAACCTCCTCGGCCAAAATCTCGGCCATCACGTCCCAGTCGCGGTTTGCGAAACAGCTCAAGAAACGCTCGTACACCTGGCTTGCTGCGTTTTCCAGCCTTGGTGCCGGCTGGCTAAGCTGATCGAACTTTGCAAGCGCAACCTCCAGATCCGCCTCGTCAAATACCTCAGCTCGGCTGAGCATTTCACCGTCGACCGTCATGATTTCGACGCCCCGCCACTCCGCATCGAAGCCCTCCTGCGAGGCTCCATATCCCACCCAGGTGAACACCGCGCCGAGGGCGTGCGCCCGATGCACCGTCTCGACGTAGACATTGAGGGTTTGGTCGAGGTCCCACCCGGCACGGATGTAGTCAATTCCTTCGCCGGGTGCAAACGCGGCCCCTCGGCGATGGTCGAGACTCACCACATCCGGCGTCGCAGCGGCGATTTCGCGCCGATTGTGTGCGATGAAAGCACCGGTGATTACCGACCAGGTATCCGCATAGTCTGCTGCTTCACCGGCGATGTATCGGGCTTCGAGTTCGGCAAAGGCGGCTACAAGGTCATCGAGCTCGAACACTAAGATCGCTGCGATTCGCTCGTTGACGTCGATCTCGATGATGTGCAGGATTTCGACTCGAATCGCCTCGGGGTCCTGGCCGGTGGCTTGAGTCCGCGAAAGGACGAGCCGCTCGCCCCGCGTTGCAATGACTGTCGGCGTCAAGTCCGCGAAGCCCACGCTGGCAGCTGCCCGCAGGTCTTCGATCTCGGCATCTCTTCCGTGCCGGACCCCCGCGTTCGCGGCCCGCCGACGATCCTCAACGGAAACGTCCTCGGCGAGGACCTCCGCTATCGTGTCCCAATCACGGATCGCGAAGCAACTCCAGAAGCGTTCGGCCACTTGGCTTGCCCTATTTTCCAGCCGAGTTGCCGGGCGGCTGAGCTGATCAAACCTGAATATCGCGGCGTCGATCTCGTCTTCGTCGAACAGCTCGCAGCGATTGATCATGTCGCCTTGGACGGTCACCACATTGGCTCCGCGCCATTCGCTCTCGAAGCCTTCGTGGGAAACACTCTGCGCCGCATAGCTGTACACTGCGCCGAGGTCGCTCAGCCGGTGGACGGCTTCGATGTATACGTTCAGCTCTGCGGCGAGCTCCCACGGAGCACGGATGTACGCGGCCAGCTCGCCAGGCTCAAATGCGGTGACCCTGCGATGGTCGAGGGTGACACAGTCGGGTGTCATCGCGGGGAGCGCGTGCTGATTGACCGAGGTGAATGTTTTCGCGACCACCAACCAGGTGCGCGCATAGGTCGCCGATTCCCCGGCGAGGTAGCGCGCATCGAGGTCCGCAATGGCGGAGGCGAAGTCGTCGACGTCGAATGTGATCACTTCCGCGATCCGTTCGCCGGAATCGATCTGGACGACTTGCAGGACATCGTTTTGGATCGCAGCGGGATCGCGCCCAGCAGCGCGAACACGCACCAGAGCCAGACGGTCGCCGCGGGTGGCCCTGACATCTACGACCGATATGGTGAAGCCGATGTCGGCCGCCGCCCGCATTTCCTCGATTCCAGCGTCGCGACCGTGTCGGAGTCCGCCGTTCACCACTCGACGGCGATCATCGATCAACTCATGCTCGGCCACCATCCCGGTAATTGCCACCCAATCGCCGGCCTCGAAGTACTGCCACATGCGCTCGTAGGTTCGGGTTGCTGAGTTTTCGAGCCGCGGCGCCGGCCGACTGAGCTGATCGAACTTCGCGAGCGCGGCGTCGAGGTCGGCCTCGTCGAAGAATTCGCAGTGGTCGATCGTGTCGCCTTTAACCGTTGCGAGGCTGACTCCTCGCCACTCGGCATCGAAGCCCTGATCCGAAACACCGTGCGCCGCATAGCTGCAGACCCCGCCGAGATCGCTCAGCCGGTAGACAGCCTCGATGTACGGTGTGATCTTTTGGCCGAGGTCCCACCCGGCGCGGATATAAGTTGCGAGGTCAGTTGACCCGAACGCTGCTGCTCGGCGATGGTCAACAAACGCGGACTCATGGCTTATTGCGGGCAATTCCTGCCGGCTAAACGAGGCGTACGATTCCGCGATCATCGACCAGGCATGAGCGTGAATTGCCGCTTCACCGGCGAGATGACGAGCGTCGAGTTCGGCCATGGCGGCGTCGAAGTCGTCGACATCGAATTGGACGTGTGCCACCAATCGTCCGTCGGCGTCGAGTTCGACGATATCGAGGTAGACAACGTGGAACGTGTTGCGCGAGGATCGGATACGGCTGAGGGCCAGGCGTGCGCCCCGGATCGCGATGACGTCTGATGTCACGCTCTCAATTCCGACCTCGGCCAGCCCCGAGAGTTCGGCGATCAAGGCGTCTCGGCCCTGTCGGCGGCCGGAGTTGACTGTCGAGCGACGGTCCTCGCTCAAAACGTTGTCGGCCACCATCTCGGTTATCGCGGACCAGTCGCGGGCCGCGAAGCACACTTTGAATCGCTCGTAGAGTTGGCTTGCGGCGTTCTCGAGGCGCCGCGCCTGCGACTGCTCTTGGTCGAACCTGCCGTGCGTGGCGTCGAGTTCGGCGACGGCGGCGTCGAGGTCGTCAATGTCGAACCACACCTGCAGTGCGATGCGCCCGTCCTCGTCGAGGCCGTACAGCTGGAGAAATTCATCGCGCGGCGCCCCGGGGCTCAAGTCGGCACTGCTGATCACCAATCTTGCCAGAGCCAGGCGCTCACCTCGCACGGCGACAACGACTTGCTTGAACCGTAGGTGGTCATTTTCGACAGCGCGTCTGCTCTGGTGTACCCAGTCGGCCGAGGGGAGATCGCTCTGCTTGAAGCCGACAATCTTTCGGCGGCTTTCGACGAGACCGTCGGGCGCATACAGCTCCTTGACCACCTCCCAGGCCTCGCTATGGAGGGCAGCTATCACGCGTTCGCCCACTCGTACGCATGCATTGTCGAGCTCAATAACTGGCGCATCGGCTGGCGCCCGACTCACCGGGGCGGCCGGCATTTCGCGCGGGCTGAAAACAAGACGCGCCTTCTCAACGAGTGCGGCGGCCCCTTTTTGTTCCCATAGACCGGCGGCACGCTCGGCGGCGGCTCGTGCTCCCGAGACGTCACCCGCGGCGGCCAAAACCGTTGCCAATGCCAGGCATGCGTCGCCATGGTCAACCAACGCGTCGGTGCGCTCGGCCAGACTGACAGCGGCCTCGGCCACGTTGCGTGCCTCCACGTGATCATTGCTGCGCGACAGCAGCTGAGCCCGAAGCGTGCGCCAGGCGATCGAGGGCTTCAGCGCGTGGCCAGCGAGACGCTCACTTTCCGTGCATAACTCGCCGGCCTCCGCGTCTCGGTCTTGCAGGAGGCACGCACGACCGAGCAGGGCCGCGGTCTCCGCGGTGTCGGCGTCCAGGCCCATTCGGCGAAAACCGTTGTAGGCCTTACGCAGCGGCGGCTCGGCGGCAGCGGGGTCATCGATGACCAGCTCGACAATGCCGGCGAACTGCTCGACTTCCAGGAGTGCATGGCGCAGGCCGAGGTCCGTGACCGTGCGCCGGGCCGACTCGATCATTCTTCGGGCCGCAGCACCGCGGCCGCGGAAGGCTTCCAATAGCGCCTGGCATCGCGTCGACGTCGCCTCGACCGCAGGCGAATCGGTGGTGATTCGCAGTAGCCGCACCACGTCGAGACACCGTCCGCCCGCACGCGGAACGGGATTGGGGCCCCACAATGCGGCGAGCGGAGCGCCCGCCAACACGGCGTTGACCCGCCGGTGTTCACGCGCGCGCCGCGCCGCGGTAAGCGCTTCGTCCAGGGCGATTTCGCAGTCGGCGATTCGTCCGAGCCGCGCCAGGCAGGTGGCTCGTACGGTGTGGGCTTTGGCTTCCCCGGCGGCATCGTCCAGTTCAGCAAGCTTCTCGGCGGCCGCGCCCAACGCGGCTTCGACCTCGTCCAATCGCTCCGGGTGGATCAGCATCGACAGCTCACCGTCGAAACATGTCGCCCATGCCGCTAGCCGAGCCGAATCGACTGTCGCTGCCTGCAATTGCGAGACAGCCCCTGCCGCCGATATGACGTCGCCTGCGGCCAGCAGAGCCTCGCAGCGGGCGAGCAATAACTCCGCAGCCTGGTCGTTGCGGTCGGGTAGTTCGTCGTCGAGTTCCTCCAGGGCATGCAAGGCTCTGTCGTATAGCTCAGCCGCACCTTCGTAGCCGAGTCGTGCCATTGCCTGGTCTGCCGCACGCCGGCAGTACTCGACGGCCTTGGCCGCGTTTCCTGCCCATGCGCATTCGAAGTAGTGGTGCGCCAGTTCAGCCAGCAGCTCGTCGTCGGCGCCGGGCTCGGTCTCCAGCGTTGCGGCGATGCGCTGGTGGAGCCGCATGCGGCGCACCGATGCCAGCTCCGCAAGGAGCGACCGCCGCACAATGGCGTGGTTGAACCGGTATCGACCGCCGGGCTCCTCGATGACGATACCGGCCTTGCACGCCTCGTCGAAAGCGTCAACGAGATCCTGTTCGACGACCCGTTCCACGAGGTCCACGGCGAACCTGCTGCCGACGACGGCGGCTGCGGCAAGGGCCTTGTTCGTCTCTGCGGATAGCCGCGAAAGTCGGCGGCTCACGGTCTCACGGACGCCTTGCGGCAGGGTAGTCGGATCCCAAACGCCGCCACTCTCATCGACATGGCGCAGTGCCTCGATAAGAAAGAACGGGTTGCCACCGGTGACCGACGCCAACGCCCGCGCGAGCTCTTCGTCGTCGTAGCCGGCCTCATTGACGTACGCGGTCACGTCCCCCTCGTCAAGGCCGCTCAGTTGAAGGCGGTTGGCAGTGCCGGAATCGGCGCTGCGATGAAGATCGGCGAGCATGGCCGCCAACGGATGGGAGCGATCGAGGTCGGTGCTGCGGTACGTCCCGACGATCTGTACGCGGGCGTGGTCACCGAAGCGCAGGAGATGACGGAGCAAGAGCAGTGTGGGTTTGGCGGCCCAGTGCAGGTCGTCGAGAACAACGACGACGGGTGCGCTCGCGGAGGCGACTTCCAGCAACGCCACGACCGCGTCGAAAAGTGCGTAGCGTTCGGTGTCCGGGTCGGCAGGGGTTGGCGCGGCCAGATCAGGAAGGACATCGGTCAACCCGGGAACCAACGCGAGCAATGCTTCAACGCCGCGCACTGCGCGCAGTCGTGTGGCGCCGACGCACGGCACGAGCGAACGCAGTGCCTCCGCGAAGGGCTGATACGGCGCCCCGAGATCCTCATCGCAGCGGCCGTAAAGCACGACCGCCCCTTGCTGATAGACGCGTTGAGACCACTCGCCGGCCAGGCGCGTCTTACCGACGCCGGGTTCGCCGGCAATCAGAACCGCGTGCATGCCGCCCGTGAGCGCCGTCTTCCAAACGGACACAAGGCCTTCGAATTCATTGGTGCGGCCGACGAACGGACCGGGACCGATCAGCACCGCGGGGAGGCCGGGCCGCTCGAGGGGTGCGTCGGCCGGTTGTTCCGCCGGACCGTCCACGGTGGCGTGCAAGCGAAGCTCGAAAACGTGCTCGGGGCGTGCCAAGTTCTTGAGCTGGCGCATTCCCAAGTCGGCGAACACCACATCGTCGGGCAGTGAGTCGATGACGAGTTCGGCTGTCGCGCCGGAGCAAAGAATCTGGCCACCCGCTGCAAGCGACCTCAGGCGCGCAGCGCGGTTGACCGCACGACCGAAGTAGTCTCCGTCGCGAAGCTCTACCTCGCCGGTATGCAGCGCGATGCGGATCCGCATGGGTTCGCGCAGCGCCCATGGTTCTTGGGCAATCGCCTCTTGTAGCTCCAGCGCTGCAGTGGCCGCCGCCGACGGCCGATCGAAGACCGAGAACGTGGCGTCGCCCTCGCCGCGGGTCTTGATCAGCCGTCCTCCGCGGGACGTGACGATGTGTTCGGCAAGCTCGTCGTGGCGCGCGAGCGCGATCGCCATGGCTTCGGCGTCGGCCTCCCAAGCGGCGGTCGACCCCTCAATGTCGGTGAGTAGGAAGGTCACGGCGCGTGTCACCGTCGTAAGCTGTTGTCCTACGGGGACTTCCAGAGCTGCGTCCTGGGCAACGATCGCGGCTTCCAGGCGCCGGAGCTCCGGCCCGGGGTCGACCCCCAGCTCATCGGCCAGCAGCGATCGCGCTCGTTGGTAAGCGGCCAAGGCCTCGCCTTGCCTGCCGGCGCGGTAGAGGGCGAGCATCAGCTGGCCCCAGCGCCTTTCGCGAAGGGGAGCGTCGGATACGGCCGACTCGAGCTCGCCGATGATCTCGGCGGCCCGGCCGGTCGCTAGTAGAGCATCGGCGCGATCCTCGACCAGCGCGGCGTGGCCCTCTATCCAGCGTGTCTTCTCGGATACCCCCCGCCGGGTATCGGGCAGTTCCGGGATGCCGCGCCAGAGGGTCAGCGCCTCGTCGAAACGGGCCACCGCTTGGATGCTGTCGCCAGCCGCTGCGGCTTCACGGCCGTGCTTGGTTGCCAGCTTGTAGCGCGAAGCGTCGGTATCGGATTTGGTGAGGACCCATCCCGTTCCCTCGGTCAAAACGAAGCCGTCATCCAGCGTGCGCCGCAACGACGAAATGTGGGTCTGGAGCGCTTTGGCCGCGGTGCGCGGGGGATCGTCGCCCCACAAGAGCTCGAGCAGTGTCTCGGCCGACACGATCGAAGAACCGTGTAACCCGAGCATGGTCAGAATCGCGCGCGGCTTGGCGCCCGGGATTGTGACCAGGGCGCCGTCGCGTCGCACCTGGAGAGGTCCCAAAACCCCCAGTTCCACCGCATGAAGCGTACTCACGTTCCGATAGTCGGGGAGGGAAATCAACACACGGTCAAGGCCGAGTAAAGGTGTTTGCCGACAGCGAACCGCGGCCCTTGAGTCGCGCGGGCGCTACTCAGCGCTTGAGGCATCGACGGCCGGTCGCCGACGGCTCTGCCGGTTCCTTAGATTATCTGCACAACCGCTTGTTCAAAGAATTGGTTGTACGCAAGGTAGACAGGCTTTTTCCCGGTCGCTTCCAGGAACTCCTGGAATGCCTTGAATTCGTGTTCCGCGGCTTCGGGATAGTTATAGAATTCATCGAAAACTATGACCGTGCCCGACACGATGTTGTCGACAAGCTGGTCGAAGATTTCCTTTGCGGACGCATATATATCGCAATCCACATGTAAGAATGCGATGGGCGTCGATTTCAGGAATTCTGATTTGAACCGCGGAAGTGTGTCGTGAAACATGCCTTTCACCAGGCTCACATTGTGCAGAACCGGCGGCGTCCACCCTTCGGTGTTGACCCGGAAAGTACCCTGAGGGACGGTCAGATCCGTGCGAGCCCATTCTTCCGGAAGCCCGTCGAAGGAATCGAATCCCCAGATACGTTGCTCTGGATTGAGCGCGGCAATGAAATTGATGGTTCTTCCAGTGCACACCCCCATCTCCAAGTACGCGCCGCGCAGCGTAACCGCGTCAGAACCGAACTTCAGCACAGCCGCGTCGGTGTCCAAAGGCTTTGCATCTGCAAAGTATTCCGTCACCATTGCCCGAGCCGTCGGTGACTCTCGATAGTCCTTGTCCATCGGGTAGAAGTTGAGAACTTGGTGCCCCGTATGCCACTCGTCGCTCGCCGAGGGCATCTTTACCAATCGGTCCCAGTCGAACCCGTTGGTGTGCGTCAGTTCTGGGGTCATCTGCGGAATCTCGGTGCATCGCATGGCCGTGGGCGCAAGCCGAACATGCCGAGAAGACCTGCCGACAGGAGTGACGCCGCGGCGGACAGCAATTTCATGCGCTCAGCCTCCTCGCCGGATGACGCGGCATGATTAATCGGCAGCGTAGAGGCTGGGCGCGGACTTCACGATGGAATTGCGCGGTCGGCGCACGAGGCCACGAGTCCACCTATGACTGGAGTGTCACCTGAGACTGGCGTGGCGGATGAGTTATACGGGCGCCCAATCGAGCCCGCCATCGAGGCAAGCCAGCGCAGGGCCGCCCGGCGCGACGCCGGTCTTGCGGCGACATTGTACGGAAACACCAAGAATTAAGATTCCGCCGCGACCGCGCGCACAGTACTGTTTATGTGCCAGCGTCTCCGTGAGGGAGAGGGATCGTGGGATCGCAGAAAGTCGTCGGTAGTCGGCCGGATCGGCTTCCATTGGTCGCACGGTCATCCGCGGTGCCCGCGACGATCCTCCAACTAGGCACCCGGTATCCGGGTGCCGCGGTGTTGCTGGCGGTGCCGCTGGCGGTCGCCGGCATCTGGGGGATGGTCACGTGCCCGTCCTTGGCCCTGCCGCTGGTACTGCTGGCAGGCGTGGCCTTGGTTCTCTTCGATTTCCTGGCCGGGCCATACAGGGCGGTTGAGCAAAAGGCGCGGCTCACGACCGGCCCTCCGAAGCGGAACCTTCAGCCGCGCCCCAGCCAGCCCACGACCCACACCAAGCCAAAACCGTCGCGACGGGAATTAAAAGCCGAGGCGCGGGCGCAGAAAGAAGTGGCGCGGGCGCAGAAAGAAGCCGCGGCGGCCGAGGCGTTCGCCGACGAAGCCGAGGCTGACGCGCAGGCGCAGGTCGCCGCTGCCGAGGCGTTGGCCGCCGAAGCCGAGGCTGACGCGCAGGCACAAGCCGCGGCGGCCGAGGCGCTGGCCGCCGAAGCCGAGGCGGTGGCCCAGGCAGAAGCCGCGGCGGCCCAAGCGCTGGCCGCCGAAGCCGAGGCGGTGGCCGCCGAGGCGCGGGCGCGGGCAGACGCGGCCGCGGCCGAAGCCTTGGCCGCGGAAGCCGAAGCGCTGGCCGCGGAAGCCGAAGCGCTGGCCGCCGAGGCGCGCGCGCAGGAAGAGGCCGCCGCTGCCGAAGCGCTGGCCGCCGAACCCGAAGCGGTAGCCGCCGAGGCGCGGGCGCAGGCAGAGGCCGCCGAAGCGCTAGCGCTGGCCGCTGAGGCGCGGGTGCGAGAGCGGGCGCACGCCGAAGCCGCGGCGGCCGAAGCGCTGGCCGCCGAGGCGCGCAAGCGCGCAGAGGCCGCCGAAGCCGAAGCGCTGGCCGCCGAAGCTCGCAAGCAGGCCAAAGCCGCCGAAGCTCTGGCGCTGGCCGCCGAAGCGCGCAAGCAGGCCAAAGCCGCCGAACCGGAAGCGTTGGCCGCCGAGGCGCGGGCGCAGGCAGAGGCCGAAGAGATTGAGGCGCTGGCCGCCGAGGCGCGGGTGCGAGAGCGGGCCCGCGCGGAGGCCGCCGAAGCCGAAGCTCGGGCCGTCGAGGCGCGGAAGCGGGCGGAGGCGGCGGAAGCCGAAGCGCTGGCCGCCGCAGCGCGGAAGCGGGCTGAAGCTGCCGAAACTCAGGCCCAGGCCGCCGAAGCGCGGGAACGGGCAAAATTAGCCGAAGCCGAAGCGGTGGCCGCCGAGGCGCGGGCGCGCGCGGAAGCCGCCGAGACCCAGGCGCTGGCCGCCGAGGCGCGGGCACGCGAGCGGGCGCGCGCGGAAGCCGCCGACGCCGAAGCGGTGGCCGCCGAGGGGCGGGCGCGCGCGGAAGCCGCCGAAACCCGAGCTCGGGCCGCCGAGATTTGGGCGGGAGCCCAAGCCGCCGAAGCCCAAGCGGTGGCCGCCGAGGCGCGGGCGCGCGCAATCCGGCTGCGGCTGGAGGCTGAAGCCAAAGCCAAGCGGCACGGGAACAAACCGTAGGCGGACACAGCCCGGAGTGTCGTTCTACGGCACTTGGGTATCCCAGCGGGCGTATGTCTACAGCACGAACACAACCGGATCAGCGCGAAATTGATAGCGTCCGGGAGACCGTCGCCGCCATCTCCCAGGCATTCGCTGCCAAGATCGTCGGGCAGCGCGAGCTGCGCGAGTCGCTTCTGATCGGCCTGCTCGCGGGCGGCCACATCCTGCTCGAAAGCGTCCCGGGCCTGGCCAAGACCACTGCCGCGAAGGTGCTCGCCGAGTCGATTCAGGGCCGCTTTCAGCGCATTCAGTGCACGCCCGACCTGCTGCCCAGCGACATCATCGGCACCCAGATCTACGACTCGGCGACCAACTCTTTCGTCACCCAACTAGGTCCGGTGCACGCCAACATCGTGCTGCTCGACGAGATCAATCGATCGAGCGCGAAGACGCAGAGCGCAATGCTCGAGGCGATGGAGGAGCGGCAGACAACCATCGCCGGACAGGTCCACCCACTTGCAGATCCTTTTCTGGTCATCGCCACCCAGAACCCCGTCGACCAGGAGGGCACCTATCCGCTCTCCGAGGCACAGACCGATCGTTTCCTACTCAAGGAAATCGTGCGCTACCCCTCCCCGCAGGAGGAGGTAGAAGTCATGGCGCGGATCGACGCCGGCATCTACGACAAGGGACGGCCGACCGCGCCGGTGGTCAGCCTCGAGGACGTGGTGCGCGTCCAGGAGGTGGTGCGTCATGTCCACATGGACCGTGCGCTGATGCTCTACGCCAGCCAACTGGTTGACGTCACGCGCGATCCCGCACGGGCTTTGCCCAAGCAGATCGCGCGCCTCGTCGAGTACGGCGCCAGCCCACGTGCGACCATCGCGTTCTGCAAGGCGGCCCGGGCGCAGGCGGTGCTGGCCGGGCGGGCGCACGTGCTGCCCGAAGACATCGCGAAGCTTGCGCACCGGGTGCTGCGGCACCGGCTCATCCTCGGCTTCGAAGCGGCCAGCGCCGACATCACCTCCGAAGTCGTGGTCGACGCCGCATTGCGGGCTGTCCGGGTCCCTTGAGGTGCCAGAAGGCCAATCGTGGGTAAGCACCTAAACCGGGCGAAGGCGCACTTCGGCACCGATACCCGCGGCCTGCTCGAAGGCGGTCGATACGCGCTATTGCATACGCGCAGTATGGAATTCGACGATCTTCGCCCATACGTTCCCGGCGACGATGTGCGGGACATCGACTGGAAGGCTTCCGCACGATCGGGCGGCGTGCTCATCAAACGGTTCGTGTCCGAAAAGCATCACAAGATCCTGCTTGTCGCCGACGCCGGCCGCAACATGTCGGCGCTCGCCCCCAGCGGAGAGTGCAAACGCGACATCGCCGCGCACGTCATGGGTGCGGTGGGATTGATCGGATTACGGCGATCCGATCAGATCGGCATGGTCTACGGCGACCGGCGCGGTTGTGTGAACATTCCGCAACGGCGCGGCGAGTCGCACATCGAGGGCCTGCTGCACCGCTGGTACCAGCACACCACGGCCGGCCCCGGCCGCAGCGACATCACCGCCCAACTCGATTACGTCGCAACGCATTACCGGCATACCATGCTCATCATCGTGGTGTCCGACGAGCCCGAGGTGGACGACCGGCTGGGCGCGGTTCTCGGCAGGCTGACAGGGCGCCACGACATCATGTGGGCGATGGTGTCGGACATGCCTGCGGTGGGCCCCGACAACACCGACGGGTACGACGTCGCCACAGGTCGTTTCGTCCTGAACGGGGCCGACCTCGGTGCGCGGGTCGTCACCGCGTACCGCCGCGCCGAGCGGAAACGCCGCGACCGCCTCGATGCGTTCTTGACCGCTCACGCCATCGCGCACGCGACGATCGCCGGCAGCGGGGACATTCGGCGTGAACTCGTTCGCCTGACCGAGGTGGCCGCCCGTGCGGGATGACTTGCTGCGCTATGTGTTCGGTCCGCAGCCGTACTCGTCCTGGTGGCTGTGGTTGGCCGTCTTACTGATACTTGCCGTGATCGGTTGGTATGCAGTCGTTTTCGTGTGGACACTGCCGTCACGCCGGTTGCGGCGCATCCCGTTCGTACGGCGAATGCACGCCTGGCTGATCCGCGATCGATTCGCCCGCAGCGTGCAGCGCATCGCCCGCGAGCACGACGCCGGGCGGATGTCGACCCCCGCGGCGTGCGCAGCAATCAGCCGGAGTGTGCGCAGCTTTCTGCATCAAGCGACCGGCGCGCGTGCCCAGTACCTGCAGATCGGTGCGATGGCGGATGGGGGCCTGGCCCCGGCCGCGCCGCTGCTCACACGGCTCGGTGACGCGCAGTTCAACGCCGAGTCTCGCATCGAGGTCGCCGACATGAGTGCGCGGGCGCAGGAGCTGATCCGCTCGTGGACTTGAAGTGGTGGCCGGTAGCTGCCATTGGAGTGGCCTGTTTGGTCGCAGTCGTCGTGCTGGCGGCGTTGCTTCCGATGACCGCCGCTCGGCGGCGGCTGCGACCATTGGCCAACGTCGCGCGGCTGACCCGGTTGGCCGAGTACGCGAAGGTGGCGCGGCTGCGGTCGCTGGCAACCGTTGTGATGTTGATGGTGCTGACGGTCATGTTCGGTGCCGCGACCTGGGCTGCCGCCCGGCCCAACGTCATGAGCAAGGATTTCGACGCTGCTCACCCCGAGGACATCATGCTGTGCGTTGGGCGGCCGGTGACCGACGCGGCGACGACGGAGCTGCTCGACTACTTCGCGCGACAAGCCATTACGTCCCCTCGGGCACAACGCATCGGACTGACATCGGCCAACCGCCGCCTGGTGCCGCTCACGCGCGATCACCAATACGCAGCCGGGCGGTTCGGCGACTATACCGGCGACCGCCAGGCGCAGCCGGCATCGTTCGCCGCGCCCGTGTCCTATTCCGACTACGCCGCAAGCGTGAACGACGTTGTCGCGCTGTGCCTCTCGGGATTCCCCTCCGCCGAGCAGCGGGGCACTGGCCGACGCTCGGTCATCTATCTCGGTCCGTCGGATCTTCGCCCGGCCGGAGAGCAGCGCGCCGCTTTGTTCACCGATGACAGTGTCCGGGCCCTGGCCGAGCGCGCCGAGGCCCAAGTCGATGTGATTGACACTGCCCCCTCACCCACGAGCGGTGCGTTGGTCGCGCTCACCGAGCAGACCGGTGGCCGGTACGCCGTGCCGGCCACAAAGTCAGTGACCGCGATACTCAACGAGATTCGCGGTCACACCCCGCCGGCGCGCCGCGCCGACGGCACCATCGTGACAGCCGACCTCCGCGATGCGCCGGTAGTACCGCTGGTGATCGCCGTGTTGTCGGCTGCCGTGCTGTCGGTGGCCCTGTTGGTGTTGCGCCGATGACATTTCAGCCCGTGCTGCCCTGGCCGATCCTGGCCGTCGTTGCCGGTGCGCTATTGCTGGCGCGCCTGGTGACGCTGCGCCAGGCCTTGCTCTCGGCCGGACGCCGTAAACGGGCCGGGTTGCGATGGACCGGCGTGACTCTCGCGGTCCTGCTGCTCATCGTCGCGACCACCCGCCCGGCACTTGTCGACGACCAAAACCGCGAGGGCAAAACGGCCGCCGGCGCGAATCTCAACGTGTTTCTCGTCGTCGATCAGTCCGCCGACTCGGGCGTCGAGGACTACGGCAATGGCCAACCTCGGATCGCGGGCATGCGCGACGACATCGCGGCGTTGCTCAGGCAGTATCCGGCCGCACGGTACGCACTCGTCGGGTTCGCCTCGAAAGCTTCGCTGGACTGGCCACTATCCGAAGATGTCTGGAGTCTGCGCCCGACCATCGCGGCGCTCGGCTCCCAGAGGGCCACTCCTGACGCCGACGCGGGAGCGGCGGACAACGTGCTGCGATACCAGTTGATCGAGGCGACGCAGCAATACCCGGGTTCGCGGAACGTGGTGCTCTACTTCGGCTCCGGTGCGCCCGGATCGCGCGTGCCGCAGGGCGACTTCAACCTCATGCGGGGGTCGGTCGCAGGTGGCGCGGTGCTGGGCTACGGACAGACGATCGATGAAGCCGAATTGCACAGAATAGCAGCACAACTCGACGTGCCGTACCTGCACCGCGAGCCCGGACAACCGCTCCAACCGAACCTGCCCGACACACCGCATAGCCGAGCAGACCGCTCCGAACGGGCCGAACTGTATTGGCTACCTGCGCTGCTCGCCGCCGGCTTGCTGCTCGCGGAAATCTACCTGTCGGTCCGCGAGTTCCGCCGCGGCCGCATCGCACGACGGGACTTGGCGTCATGACGCCCCGACCGTCGCGCCTGCGGTTGCGACGACGGCTCCTTCTCTACTCTGCACCCGTCGTCGCCATCGCCCTCCTGGTCGCGATCAAGCTGTTTTCAGTTGTGTTGGTTGGCAACTCGGCAGGACACGCCTTTGCCAGCGGCGACGGAAGCGCGGTGCGGACCGATGCGGCGATCCTCGGGGTCGTCAACGTCGTGGAACCGGCGCGGGCGCCGTTCGCCGCGGGCATAGCCGCCGTGCTCGATGGCCGGCTAGAAGATGCCGACGCCCACTTCAGCGACGCGTTGTCCCGCAGCGACACCTCCGGTTCCTGTCCGGCGCGAGTCAATCTCGAATTGGTGCGCGAGACCCAGGGCGACCGGGCCGCGGCGGCAGGGGACCATGCACGCGCCGACGAACGCTATGCGAGCGCGTTGGCCGTCGTCGAAGCCGCGCCGCGCGGGTGCTTCCTCGGGAACACCGACCCAGACCGCCAGCGGCACTTCATCCGCGACGATGCCGCAAACCGGTTGGCGGCCAAGAGGACTGCTCTGACCGCCACGCCACCGGCAGCGCCACCGCCGCCCCCACCACCGCCGCCGGCGGCGCCACCCCCGCCGCCACCACCGCTGGACACCGTCACGGCCGGCGGGGAAAATAACCCACGTCGGCTCGATCCCGCGGGCGGTGATCCGCTCGACAAGTTGCAGCAGGTGCTGCAGGACGCCGCCGGCGCAGTGCCCCCCGGGGAGTCGCCCTAACGGTCTGTCAAGCTTTTGATGTGAATGACCTCCCTGGGCCGCCGTGCCCGTGCGGAAGCGACACGAGCTATCGCGCGTGTTGTGGGCCGTTTCACGAGGGCGAGTCACAGGCCCGGACGGCAGAGGAATTAATGCGATCGCGGTACTCGGCTTTCGCCTGCGGTGACTCCGACTATCTGTTTCGCACGTGGCACCCGCGCACGCGTCCAACGGAAGTAGCCGCCGATCCAACCATCGCCTGGACGGGCTTACGGGTGATCGACACGCTGGCGGGTGGGCCAGACGACGATGCCGGAGAAGTGGAATTCACGGCCAGCTTCGAGTCCGGGGGCCGCGCGGGCAGACTCCATGAGCGCAGTCGCTTCGAGCGCCGCGCCAATCGATGGTTCTACCTCGACGCCGTCACGGAAGATCTATAGCGGCCTTTCGCGTTGACAGGCTACGAAGGCAAACCCACAACAGGAACGAGGCACCTCCATGACCACGGACCCGCCTGGCACAGCCCTGGAGC
This sequence comes from Mycobacterium sp. NGS58, assembly GCF_059812385.1. Taxonomy (NCBI): domain Bacteria; kingdom Bacillati; phylum Actinomycetota; class Actinomycetes; order Mycobacteriales; family Mycobacteriaceae; genus Mycobacterium; species Mycobacterium sp. NGS58. The sequence goes on from NZ_JCALCO010000006.1 coordinate 201,812, forward strand.
TGCGATCGTTGGTGACCTCGGATGGCACGCTCGAACTCTCGCTGCACGATGTTCCCGTCCCCACCCCAGCCCCCAACGAGGTTTTGGTGCGCGTGGAAGCCTCGCCAATCAATCCCTCGGATCTGGGGCTGCTCATTGCCAGTGCGGACATGACGAAGGCGACGGTCGCGGGAACGCCGGAGCGTCCTGTCGTCACCGCCACCGTCGGCGAGGCGAGCCTGCAAGCGTTGTCGGCGCGACTCGACAAGTCGCTTCCGGTTGGAAATGAGGGCGCCGGCACCGTGGTGGCCGCGGGCTCCTCCGAAGCAGCCCAAGCACTGATCGGAAAGACGGTGGCGATCGCGGGCGGCGCGATGTATTCGCAGTATCGAGCGATCGATTCGTCCGCGTGTCTGGTTCTGCCCGAAGGGTCGACGGCGAAGGACGGCGCGTCGTCCTTCGTCAATCCAATGACCGCCCTCGGAATGACCGAAACCATGCGCCGCGAAGGACATTCGGGCCTTGTCCATACCGCTGCGGCGTCCAACCTCGGCCAGATGCTGGTCAAGCTCTGCCAACAAGACGGGATACCGCTGGTCAATGTTGTCCGCAAGCCCGAACAAGAGGAGCTGCTGAGGTCGCTCGGCGCAACTTATGTCCTGAACTCGTCAGCGTCGTCGTTCGCGGCCGACCTCGTTGAGGCTCTCAAAGCGACATCCGCGACGCTCGCGTTCGATGCCACGGGTGGTGGAACGCTGGCCGGTCAGATTCTGAACGGCATGGAGGAGGCGGCCAACTCGACCGCCGCTGAGTACTCGCGGTACGGGTCGAGCACCCACAAGCAGGTGTACATCTACGGGTCACTCGACACCGGTCCGACCGTCCTCAACCGGAACTTCGGCATGGCGTGGGGCGTGGGTGGCTGGTTGCTCACGTACTTCCTTCAGCACGCGGGCGTCGAGACCCTCGGCCGGCTGCGGGCCCGCGTCGCCTCCGAGCTCACCACGACATTCGCAAGTAGTTACACCCAGGAGGTCTCGCTTGCCGGCATGCTCAAACCCGACGCGTTCAAGTCCTACGTCAAGCGGGCGACCGGAGAGAAGTTCCTCGTGACTCCGCACGCCCTACCCTGATACCACTTGGCGCTCAACCCTTTTCGAAACTTGGAGCGAGTGACGGGATTTGAACCCGTGTATACGGCTTTGCAGGCCGCTGCCTAGCCACTCAGCCACACCCGCACAAGCCGCAACGATGCCAGCGCGCGCAGGCGTAGCCCAGGATTTTCCTCGGCGCGATCATTTCGGTTCTGCACTACGAGCTTGGGTGACGACGCGTTAGAGATGAGGGATGCCGGGCAGCGGAATGTGCGGAATGGGCACGGCCGGCGGACCGGCGGGGATTGGCGGACGTACTGGGGGGATCGGCGGCCCGGGCGGAGGTCCAGCCGGCCCGGGAAGACGCGGCGGAGGCAAGGGCAACCCCGGAGGGGGCGCCGGGAGTGCCGGGGGCGGGGCAGCAGGCGCTGGTGCGGCAGGCGCCGGTGCAACGCGGACCGGTGCCTGCGTTGGGGCGTTGGCAGGCGGGGGCGGTGCGGGCGCAGCAGGGGCGACGGCGTGTGCGCCGATTTGTGGTCTGGTGTCGGAATGCGGGCGAATCGCGATCGCCAGCGCGATCACCAGGGCCAAGACCCCGCCGACAAACAACGCCAACACGCTCAATGCCACCAAAAACGGCCGAGTGGTTCGCTGCTCACCGGGCGTGGCGCCCACGCCGGCCGACGTGTCGTCGTCGCCGAGAAACGCGGGATACGCGCCGGTGGGGTCGTCAGCCCCGGCGGGGTCGGCGCTATAGGCCAACGCGGGCGCGCCGCGTTCCACTGTGGCGACACCGTCCGCATTTCCGAGGGCCACCGCATGCGGAACCGCCGCAGCTGTCGCGGGATCCTGCGCGTAAGCGATCGCTGCTGTCGAGGACGAGAACAACGGCGGGTGTGCCGATGCCAGCGCCGCGCCCCTGGCCAGGGCCAGCTCCGGCTCCTCCGGTGTGCTCAACACAAGGGAACTGGCTGCCTGTAACTGCGTCCGGATTGCGGCGATGTCAACGCCGTCGCTGCCGACGACGAACAAACCGTCTGGGCGCTGTTCCATCGTTGCTGCCTCGGCGGCCATCGCGGTTAACGTGGTCAGCGCCTCGTATTCGTCGTCCGGGAGCTCCTGGCGGCGCACACCGGCGACTGAACCGTCGGCACTGTCGACCACAGCGATGGTCGCGGTGGCTGGCTCCACATACAACAACGCGGTGTGCGCGTACCCGGTCGTACTGCCCACCGTCTGGGTCAAGGCGGCCGCGGCCAGAAACGCCGAGACGAGCATGACTTTCTCGAGCCGCTGACCGGCCAGCAACTCTTGCAGGGCGGCGGCCTCGGTGGCATCGGTCCACGTCACGCCGATCGAAGCCAGCTGCAAACCGCTGTCAGCCGCCGCTTCGCGCGTCCCCAAGATCGCCGAGACAACCTGATGTGGCGCCGTCTGAGTTGACCGATCCCGAGAAGGAGGAACTTCGAACCTGTCCGTGTCGACCGTGGCGCCGTCGGCGTTTTCCCCTTCGACCACGACCATATGGACCGCCGTGGGTGTCATCGACACACCGAGTACGGTTTCCACCGCTCCTCCCAGATGGCTTACAGCGAACCTTGACCCGACACCCAGCGTATCCCTCGTTCGGCGGTCGGTGCCGGTGTCAGGCATTTCGATGCGATGACCGTCACCCAGCGGTGACCTGCGTGCGCGGCCTCCCCGGCGAGCCGCCCATCGTCGGGCAACCCGGTGGTAAGGCGGTCAATCGTCCTGGGGGACAACTGAAATCGTGCTTGTGGGCCTCGCGGCGCTGCTTGCCGATCAGAGGCCGATATAGACCGCTTTGGTATTGAAGTAGGCCTCGATACCCTTGCGGCCGCGCTCGCCGCCCCAGCCCGACTGCTTGTGACCACTGATCGGCATCGACGGGTCCGCCGCCAGCGAGGAGTTCACCCAAATCTGGCCCGCGCGAAGCTCATTCACGACGCGGTGGGCGCGAGACAGGTTCTCCGTCCAGATCGAGCCGGCGAGCCCGTAGTGCGTGTCGTTCGCGGCGGCGATCACCTCGTCCTCGTCGTCGAACGGGATCACACAGCCGACCGGTCCGAAGATCTCCTCCTTGATGAGGCGCATGTCCGGCGTGGTGTTGGTGATGATCGTCGCCTCGTAGAAATAGCCTTTGCGGTCCATCGGCTTGCCGCCGGTGATCACCTGCGCGCCGCCGGCGACGCCGTCATTGACGATGCCTTCCACGCGTTTGCGCTGCTTATCGCTGATCAACGGTCCCAGAACCGAATCGGGGTCATCGCTGCCGCCCATCGGCAGCATCTGCGCGAATCCTGCGAGGCCCTCGACCACCTTGTCGTAGATGCCGCGCTGGACATACATACGCGAGGTGCAGGAGCAGTTCTGGCCCGAGCCGGCGAGCAGGCCCATACCGGCCCCCATGATCGCCTTGTCGAGGTTGGCGTCGTCGAACATGATCAAGGGTGACTTGCCGCCGAGCTCGAGCGTCAGTCGCTTGAGGTTGCCCGCGGCCGCCTTCACGATCAGCCGTCCGACCTCCGTCGACCCGGTGAACGAGATCTTGTCGACGTCCGGATGCGCGGTGAGCGCGGCGCCGGTGGTCTCGCCGTAGCCGGTGATGACGTTCAGGACGCCATCGGGCAGACCGGCCTCGCGGAAGATCTCTTCCAACTTCAGCGCGGTGAGCGGCGTCTCCTCAGCAGGTTTGAGAACCGCACTGCACCCCGCCGCGAGCGCGGGCGCGACCTTGAGCATCGCGACGAAAAACGGTCCATTCCAAGGGATGATGAGGCCGACGACGCCGACGGGCTCGAGCTGGGTGAAGGTGTGGTAGGTCTCCCAGGTGCCGAGCAGACCATCGGAGACCAGATTGGCCGACTCGCCGTGAATCTTGCCGACCCAGCCGGCGTAGTACTTCAGCATGTCCACCGACACCGGGATGATGTGACGCGCGGCGGTCGTGTTCATGCCGTTGTCTTGGGCTTCGAGCGCGGCGAGTTCCTCAGTACGTTCCTCGATGATGCGCGCAGCCCGGAACAGGACGTTCGCGCGGTGCGAAGCCGGCGCCTTACGCCACACGCCCGACTCGAAGGTCTCGCGCGCCCGGGCCACCGCCGCGTCGACCGCCGCTTGGTCGGAATCGGGGACCTCCGCGATCTGCTCCTCGTTCGACGGGTTGAAGACCGCAATGGTGTTACTCAATGTTCCTGATGGCCCTTCACTCGCGGGAAATGCTGTGGTCGCGCGACAGAGGTTACGCGCTTAACCACAGGGTGTCCAGTGCGCACGCGGGTGGTCCCAGGTGGAAGATGTGCGCGGATTCCGCTGGTCACCGGGCTACCAGCCAGGAATGCTCGATCCGTCGGCGTGGGGTTCGAGCTACCCCCACGCCGCCTCAGATTGGCGGCTAGATTACCCCTATGCGGGTTTTTCGCCTGTCCGGCGCGGTCCTGTCAATGCTTGCGGCGGCGCTGTTATGGGCGAGCCCCGCGAGCGCGCAGCCGCCGTCCAAGCTCACCGATCACATCACCGACAGCGCCGGGGTATTGACGGCTTCCGACCGGGCAGCGGTCAGTGCCGCCATCGACCGGCTTAGCCGCGACCGGCGCATTCAACTGTGGGTGGTCTACGTCGACAACTTCGCCAGGTTCAAACCCGACAACTGGGCCGACCGAACACGCAGTGCCAGCGGGATGGGCGACCGCGACGCGCTGCTGGCCGTGGCTCCCAACACCAAGTCGTACACGTTCAACGTGCCGCCGCAGATGCTCTCGGCCGCGGAGTCGAACAAACTGCGTACCACCCAGATTGAGCCGGTACTGGGCGCCAAAGACTGGAGCGGTGCCGCGGTCGCCGCGGCGGACGGGTTGGACAAGTCGACGAGCTCTGCAAAGCCGGCGAGCCCGTCGAAGCCGCTCTGGCCGCTGATCGCGATCGGTGTCATCGTGGTCGTACTTGTCGTCGCGCTCCTTCTGCTGTTGGTGCTCGTGCGCGCACGCCGCCGCCGTCGCTCCGCGCGGAGTGGTGACCAGCTGGACATTGGCGGTGGTGATCATTCGGCGCAGCAGGCGTTGTCCACCGCGGACGCAAGAGTGCGTCAAATCTCCGACTACGTCGCCAGATATCACTCCAACATCGGCTCCGAGGCCCAGGCGCGGCTCGACGAGGCGAAACGCCACTTGGCAGCGGCGCGCAGAACGGAAACGGGGAACGGCGCCGATGCCATCGCGTATGCCAATAAGGCATCGACATTGGCTGCTCAGGCACAGACGCTGGCCAACGCCGACGTCCTCGAAGCGCACCGCACCCCGCGACGACGAGGCAGCACGTCTACCCGCTGACCGGCGTAACAAAAGGCGCGCAGATCATTTGGTGACGCACCACCGTCGTTAGCGGTAGGCGGCACGCAGCAGCGTCAGCGTCTGCTCAACGGTCTCCTCCATATCCCGCGTCGCGTCAACCCGCAGAAGGGACGGCTGCTCATCGGGAGGTGTGAACGCGGCCCGCAGCTCGGGCCACAGCTCGATCCGCGCATCTGAGACAACACCTTGCTCGGTGGCGCGCCGCTCGAGTCGTGCGATCAGGGTGGCATCGTCCGCTTCGCACAGCACGACGTGGAGGTGCGCTCCGAGCCGGTGCGCCAGTTGCCGGATCTGGGACCGCTCGCGCGGATTGCCGAATGTCGCATCGACGACCACGCCGCGGCCGCGGCGTAACCAGCGTGCCGCGTCGCGACGCAGCGCGGCATACGTGCTCCGCGTCATGGCCGGATCGTAGAGCCCCGAGCCAAATTCATCGTCACCGCGCCAGGTGGGCTCAATGCCCGCCATTCTCTTGCGCGCCACGTCGGACGAGAGGTGCACCAGCCCAAGCCGGCCGGCCAGCGCGCGCGCCAGGGTGGTCTTGCCGCTTGCCGGCAGGCCCATGGTGACCAGCATCGGTCGGTGGGGTAGGCCACCCGCGTGCGCCCACGCCAAATCGAAATACGCCCGCGATTCGGCGATGAGCTGACGCGCTTCACCACCCGGTGCCTGTTCGGCCTGTGCTAGACGCAGGCTGCGGACCTTGCCGCGCACGTAGGCCCGGTAGCAGGTATAGAAGTCGAGCAGGCTGACCAGTCCGTTATCGCCGCTGGCGCGCACGTAGGAGTCGACGAACCCCCAGGCCAGGTCCGTGCGACCGTGGTACTCGAAATCCATTGCCAGAAAAGCGACTTCCGAAGCCAAGTCGGCGCACCGAAAGCGTGGCGCGAACTGCAGGCTGTCGAACAGCAGGATCTCGCCGTCGATGACGCAGATGCTGGCGGCGTGCAGGTCACCGTGGCCGTCCCGGACATGACCGTCCGTTACTCGTCGCTGAAGCAACGGCGCGTTGCTCCGTATGAACTGGTCGACGTACTTTCGGATGTCCTCGTTGACGTCACTCGAGATGGTTCGACCGATGAAAGGGCCCATCTGGTCGAAGTTTTCCCGCCAGTTCGCTATCACGCTGGAAGCACTGCCGTACTCATCGATGTCGGAGCCGGTTTCGGCCCTGTCGTGAAGTTTGGCCAGGGTGCGACCGATTCGACGCGCGAGACGGAAGTCAACGTCGCCGCGCGCAAGCTTGGCGGGCAGCATGCCCTCTTCCGGTAGGCGCCGCATCCACACGGCCGGTTCGCCCGACCCCAATTCACCACCTATGCGGTAGTGACCATTTCGCTCGGCGACTTCGACGACTCCCAGATACATTTGCGGGCTGAACCGCCGATTGAGGCGCAGCTCCTCTTCGCAGTCCGCACGGCGGCGGTCGATGGTGGTGAAGTCCAGGAAGCCGAGGTTCACCGGCTTCTTGAGTTTGTAGGCATACGGGCCGGCGAGCACGACCCACGAGCTGTGCGTTTCGTGGAGACGCACATCGTCGGCCGGCGGGTCGTAGGCTTCGGGTCGCAACAAATCGGCGACGATCCGCGGGTGGCCGTCGGGTCCGGTCGGGTCGAAGGCGTGCGTCATGGTCTCGCTGAACGATTGCAGCCCCTCTGGTCGCGCGTCAAGGGCTTTCGTATCCTGGCCGGACTTCGGCGTGCACCAGCGAGTGCGTGACGCGCGCGCCCTCGAAGGTGACTGTGTGCGCGGGATGGCGCAGGGGCTCGATGGTGCCGCCCGGGTATGCGATAACGCCGCCGCCGGTGGGGATTCCAAGGCCGGTGACCGATCCGTCAAGCGTCTGAATCGCCCGCGACAGCCGTGCCCACCCGGCTCGCTCGTCGTGCGCGTCGATGACCAGGGGGACGAGATCGAACACGTCGAGCAACTCCGTTTCCTCGGGATTCGGCGTCTCGACGATTCCATAGCGCCCGAGCTGGACCGCGCCGGCCGAAACACCCACTAGCACCGCCCCTTTGGTGTGCCTGCCCAGGATCACGTCTTTCATGCCGGTTTTCTCGAACGTATTCCAGCCGAGCCGCACATCGCCGCCCGCGAGGACGATCAACCGGGCACCATCGAGGAAAGCGCGATCGTCTGGGCCGAACGACGAGTGGATCATGCGACGATCGGTCACTCCCACGGCATCCATTGCCGCTTCGAAGATTTCGTAGAACTCCGGACGGTCTTCGTTGGAAGCTCCGATGTACGCCGCGGTCAGCGGCACATCCCGAGCCAATCCATCGATTGCGTCTTCGAGCAGCAGTCTGTCGTCACGCTTCCAGAACAGCAGCTGACTGTCCGCCAGCAGATAGAGCGACTGGGGTTGTGGAGCAGTCATTTTGGCTGATTTTTGCCGGTGAGCTCGTCGAACCTGGCCAGGGCGGCGTCGACGTCCGGCTCGTCGAACACCTCGCAGTGATTGAGCTTGTCGCCATCAACCGTCAGGATGCTGACCTCTCGCCATTCGGCTTCGAAACCCTCGGGGGAGGTTCCAGTCGCCGCGTGAGTGACTACTGCGCCTTCCGGTCCCAGCCGATGCACCGCCGCGATGTGAATGCTGAGGTCAGGTGTCTGATCTAACGCGCTGCGAAGGAATTTGATCAGCTCGCCAGGGGCCATCGCCGCTCCTCGGCGGTGGTCGACGTCAATGAAGTCTGTTGTCGTCGAGGGAAGTTGCCCCCGACTGAGCGCGGCGTAACTCTCCACGATGGCTGACCACGCGTTGGCCTGCGCAGCCGCCTCGCCGGCCAGGTAACGAGTTTCGAGTTCGTTAAAGGCGGCATCGATGTCCTCGATGTTGAAGCCGACCTGCGCCGAGATCCGCTCCTCGTCGTCAATCTCGGCGAGGACTAACATGTCGCTGCTGAACTCTCCGTATTGCTGATTCCGGTTCGGAGAACACATGCGAGTAAGGGCGAGGCGCTCCCCGCGGGTCGCAACCACGGTAGAAGATGTGGGCGCCGCCTCAGCCAGGGCGCGCAGGTTTGCGATCACGACTTCGCGGCCGTCCCAGAACCCGGAATTCACCACATCGTGGCGATCATCGATGTAACTGTCGTCGGTGAGCATCTCGGCTATCGCTGCCCAGCTGCGTGCACGGAAGTACGCATAGAAGCGGTCAACTAATCGGCTGGCCGTGTTTTCTTGGCGGACCGGCCTGCTGAGCTCGTCGAACCGAGTCAGCGCGGCGTCGAGGTCCGCCTCGTCGAAGACCTCGCAGCGGTCGATCAGGTCACCGTCCAGAGTCAGGAGGTTGACCTCGAGCCACTCGGCGTCGAAGCCCTCCGGCGACGTCCCGTGCGTCGACTGGGTGACGACTGCCCCAAGATTGCTCAGCCGATGCACCGCATCGACGTATATCCTGGCGTGAGGCATCACCTGCCAGGTGGCGTGGATGTACGGAACCAGGTCGCCCGGCGAAAACGCTCGTCCTCGCCGGTGATCGATGTTCACCCAGCCTGGCGTCGTCGAAGGAAGCTTGTGTTCGTTGAACGCGGTGAAACCTCGCAACAGAGTCGACCATGTATGCCTATGGGCGGCCGCTTCGCCTGCCAGGTAACGTGTTTCGAGCTCCGCAAACGCGGCCTCAATGTCTTCGGGGTCGAAGATGACTGTAGCTGCAAATCGGTTATCCTCGCCGATATGCACGACGGAAAGTGCAGCGGCTTGGGACGCTGTGGGCAGCGAATCCTGGCTTGCGAAGGTGAAACGGAAGAGCCCGAGGCGCTGGCCGCGGGTCGCAACAACAGCCGCCCTCATATCAGACTTCCAAACCTCTGCGGTTGCTCGCCAATTCGCCATCTCAAAATCGCGGCCGCGTCGGATTCCGGCGTTTATGCCTCGGCGCCGGTCGTCGGAGCAGAACTCTGCATCGATCAGGTCTGCCATGGCATCCCAGTTGCGGGCCGAAAAGTGTGCCAGGAATTGTCCGATTACCCGGGTCGCGTCATTTTGGAGGCGGGATGCCGGCCTGCCGAGCTCCTCCAATCGCGCGATGGCGGCTTCCGGCTCTGTTTCGTCGAATACTTCGCAACGGGTGAGGCGGTCGCCGTCGACGATGAGAAGCATGATCATGCGCCATTCGACGCCCACGCCGTCGGGCGAGGAGCCGTGTGCATAGTTGGTGATCACCGCCCCAAGCGTGTTGAGGTGGTGAACGGCTTCAATATGGACCTTGAAATCCGGTGTGAGATCGAAGATGGTGTGAACGGCTGAAGTCATGTCGCCCGCAGCGAATGGTGTGCCTCGGCGGTGGTCAATGGTCACCCAATCCTCGGGGGGATATTCATGCCGGTTGAACATCGCGTGCACACCGGCTACCACCGACCACGTACCTGCATGAGAGGCCGCTTCGCCGGCGACATATCGGGCGTCAAGTTCGTTGAACGCCGCGTCGGCATCGTCCATGTCGAAGACCACGCGTGCCACGGCGCGGCCGTCGGTGTCGAGCTCGAGAATGTCGAGACCGACCACGTAAAATCCATCGGATCCTTGGTCCGGGCCGGAGTTTTGGACGCGGCTGAGGACGAGGCGCTCACCACGGGTCGCGATCACGTCGGTCATCAGGTCGATGCCAAGCTCGGCGAGCCCCGAAACCTCCTCCAGCACAGCACCTTTACCCTGCCGAATGCCGGCATTTACTACTCGTCGGCGGTCATCGGTGCAGACGTTGTCGGCGAACATATCGGCTATCGCTTGCAGGTCGCGGGCTTTATAAGACGCCTTGAACTGCTCATACAGTCGGCTTGCCGCGTTTTCCGGGTGTTTTGCGGGTGCTTGGATCGCCTCAAAGCGAGAAAGGGCAGCCGATAGGTCCGACTCGTCGAAGACCTCCAGGCGGTCGATCAGGCCGCCCTCGATCGTCAGCAGGTTGACCACTCGCCACTCGGCGTGGAAACCCTCCTTCGAGGTTTCCCGTGTCACAGAGGTGACCACAGCGCCGACGTCGTTGAGCCGCTGCACCGCCTCGACGAAGTTGTTAAAGTCAGGCGTGGCGTCCCAATTGGCGAGAAGCGCGGACCCTTCGCCGGGGGCAAACGATATTCCTCGGCGGTGATCGATGCTCGACCAATCGGCTGTCGTCAACGGTTGCTCACGGCGATTGAGCGCGGCGTAGGCCCGGGTGATCACCGACCAGGTGTGGGAGTAGGAGGCCGCTTCGCCCGCGGCGTATCTTGCGTCGAGTTCGGCTATGGCGGCGTCGAAATCATCAAGGTCGAACACGACCCGTGCCACGACTCGGTTGTCGTCATCGACCTCGACGAGGCCGAGCACCTCGCTGTGGAACGCGTTGGGCCCCTGCTCGCGACCCAAGAACCGGGTACGGCCCAGGACAAGGCGCTCGCCCCGGATCGCGATGACATCTGACGTCATGTTCCTGATGCCGACGTTAGCCCACGCCCGCATGTTTTCGAGATCGACATCCCGACCTAGTTGGACCCCCGCTCCAACCACCCGACGACGATCGTCACTGGAAAAGTCGTCGGCAGTCATTTCGGCCATCGCACCCCAGTCGCGTGCCGCGAAGTACGCCAGGAAGCGGTCGCTAATCTGGCTGGCTTTATTCTCCAGCCGTCGGGTGCGCGGCTGCAGCTGATCGAACCTCGCGAGTGCCCTGTCAAGATCTGACTCGTCGAAAAGCTCTGTGCGGCTGATTCGGTCGCCCTCGAACATCACAACGTCAACTACCCGCCACTCGGCGTCGAATCCATCCGTCGAGGTTCCGATCGCCACATGGGTATGCACCGCACCGACGCCGCTCAGCCGATGCACGGCTGTGACGTAGATGCGGGACTTCGGCGACAGCTCCCAAGTGGCATTGAGGTACGCGCCCAGATCACCGGACCCGATTGGTGCGAGGCGCCGGTGGTCAATGTTTGCCCAATCAGGCGTCGTCGCAGGTATTCTCCGTTGGTTCAGTGCCACGAAAGCCTCAGCCACGAGGGACCAGGTGTGCGAGTAGGCGGCTGCTTCGCCTGCGATGTATCGGGCGTCTAGCTCGGCGATGGCGGCATCGAAATCGTCAACGTCGAACACAACGCGTGCCACGATCCGGTCTTCCGCGTCGATCTCGACAATTTCGAGGACATCAGTGTGGAAGGCCTCGGGACGCCGGTCGCGTCCGGAAGTCCGAATCCGGCCAAAGACGAGGCGCTGCCCGCGGATAGCGATGACATCCGAGGTTGCGTTCGCAACGCCGATCGCCACAAGTGCTCGTGCCTCGGCAATCATGGCGTCTGGGCCTTGCCGCACTCCCACACCGACGACGCGCCGGCGATCGTCGTGGGACACGTCGTCGGCCAGTCCTTGAGCCAGGGCTTCCCAATTGCGGGTCGCGAACGACTCCTGGAAGCGTTTGTTCGCACGGCTTGCGGCATTCTCCAGCTGCGGCGCCGGCCGGGTCAGCTGTTCGAACCTGGCGATCGCGGCGTCAAGGTCCGATTCGTCGAAAACCTCTGTGCGGTTGATCATGTCGCCATCGACCGTGAAAACGGCTATCCCGCGCCACTCCGCGCGCAAGCCCTCTTGCGCGGTTTCATGCGCCGCATAGGTGACGATTGCTCCGGTGTCGCACAGCCGATGCACTTGCTCGACGTAGACGTTGATATTTTGCTCGGCGTCCCACCCCGCTTGGATGTATGCATTTACGTCGCCCGGTCCGAAAGCTGTTTCCCGTCGGTGCTCGACGTTGACGCAGTCCGGCGTTGTCAACGGCAACTTGTGCTTGTTCAGCGCCGCGTAACTCGCCGCAACGGCGGACCACATGCGCGCGTGGACGGCCGCTTCGCCGGTGAGGTATTGAGCGTCAAGCTCCGCGATGGCGGCGTCGAAGTCTTCGACGTCATACGTGGCGACCCGCGCGATTCGGTTGTCGCCGTCGACCTCGACGATGTTGAGGGCATCGTTTTGGATCGCTTCAGGGTCGCGGCCACAGGCGCGACTTCGTGCGAGGACCAGGCGCTCTCCGCGGATCGCAATCGCGTCCACCATCGAGATCGTGAATCCGACTTCCGCGGCCGCCTGCAGGTCTCTGATCACTTCATGTCGACCGTGTTGAGTTTCGGCACTGACGATTCGTCGGTGATCGATTCCCACATAGTTGTCGGCGACCGTTTGAGCCACGGCAACCCAGTCGCGAGCCGCGAAGTGCGACCAGACGTGCTCGAACACGCGCGCGGCTGCGTTCTCCAACCGCGGTGTCGCTCGGCTGAGCTCTTCGAATTTCGCGATCGCGGCGCCAAGGTCAGTCGCGTCATAGAGTTCGCAGCCGTTGACGATGTCGCCTTTGACTGTCGCAACGGCAATCTCGCGCCATTCGGCGTCGAAGCCCTCATGCGAAGCGCCTTGCGCCACATAGGAGCAAACGGCTCCCACGCTGTTCAGCCGGTGCACGACCTCGACGAAGGGCCGGATGGTCTGTTCGACGTCCCATCCGGCGCGGATGTATTCACCCAATTCGCCGGGAGCAAAAGCGGCCGCGCGACGATGGTCGATACTCGCGCAATCGCTTGTCAGAGCGGGCGATTCGTGGCTCCTGATCGAGGCGAACGTTCCCGCGACGGCTAGCCATACGCCCTCATAGGGCGCCGCTTCGCCGGCCAGGTAGCGGCGATCCAACTCCTCGAATGCCCCGTCGATGTCGTCAAGATCCAAGACAACGATCGCTGTGAGGCGCTCGTCGGCGTCGATCTCCACAAGATTGAATGCATCGTTCTGAATCGTGTCGGGATCTCGGCCGGCGGCGCGCACCCGCGTGAGGGCGAGGCGTTCGCCCCGGATAGCAACGACATCTGCCACCCATATCGTGAAGCCGAGGTCAGCAGCCACCTGCAGGTCCTCGATCACGGTGTCCTGGCTGCCTCGGTCCCCAGCATTCACCACCCGCCGGTGGTCTGCGCCGGAAAGCCGATCGGAGAGAATCACTTTCACGGCGTCCCAATCGCGGGCGGCAAAATAGGACCAGAAGCGCTCGTAGACGAGCGTCGCCGCGTTTTCCAGCCGCCGCGTAGGTGGCTGCTCTAAGGCATACGCAGCGTCGAGTTCGGCCAGCGCGGCGTCCATGTCTTCGACGTCGAACCACACCTGTCGCACGACTTGACCATTCTCGTCGATGGCGTATAACTGGAGGAGCTCGTCGTGCGGCGCCCCAGGGCTCTCGTCTACAGAGCTCGTGATCAATCGAGAGAGAGCCAGCCGCTCGCCCCGCGCGGCGACCATGACATAGTCAACACGCGCGACGCCCGCCTCGAGATCACGCCTCGTCTCACGTCGCATCGCGTCCGATGGGAGGTCAATTCCGACGATCTTCCGCCGATTCTCGATCGAGACATTTGGTGCGAACAGCCGCTCGAACTCATCCCAGTCCTTGCGATGAACGGCGGCCATCACGCGTTCGCCCACTCGCACGCATTCACTGTCCAATTCGACAACGGGCACTTCGGGAGGAGCCGGGGTGGGCGGCTGAGCCGGCTCGCCGAGAACTTGCCGGGCCATGTCGGCAAGCGCCGCAGCGCCTTTGCGCTCGTACAAATCGACCGCCCGCTCGGCGGCGGCACGCGCTCCCACGATGTCGCCGGCGGCGCCTAGAACCGTCGCCAGCGTCAGGCATGCGTCGCCGTGATCGACTAGGGCGTCGGTGCGTTCGGCCAGACTGACCGCCTCCTCAGCGAGCCGGCGGGCCCCGTCGTAATCGTAGTTTCGCGCCAGTAGATGCGCCCGAAGCGTCCGCCATGCGATCGACGCCTTCAGCGCGTGCCCGGCGAGACGCTCACTCTCCGAGCACAATTCACGGGCCTCGTCATCGCGATCGAGCGCAAGGCACCCCCGGCCCAGCAGCGCAGCGGTCTCGGCGGTATCGGCGTCCAGGCCCATGCGACGAAAGCCGTTGTAGGCCTTGCGCAGATGTGACTCCGCGGCGGCAGCATCATTGCCGATGAGTTCGACGATGCCGGCGAACTGCTCAACTTCCAGCAACGCGTGGCGCAAGCCGAGCTCGGTGAGTGTGCGGCGGGCCGAGTCGATCATCCGCCGTGCCGCCGCCGTGCGCCCGCGGAACGCCTCCAGGACGGCCTGGCATCGTGTCGACGTGGCCTCGACGACGGGCGAGTCGGTCGTGATCCGAAGCAGCCGGACCACGTCGAGACACCTTCCGCCCGCGCGCGGAACCGGATTGGGGCCCCACAGCGCCGCGAGCGGCGCACCCGCCAACACTGCGTTCACCCGGCGGTGTTCGCGCGCCCGACGCGCCGCGGTAAGGGCATCGTCCAGGGCGATCTCGCAGTCGCCGATTCGCCCGAGACGCGCCAGGCACCCGGCGCGGACGGTGTGCGCCTTGGCTTCCCCGGCGGCGTCGTCCAGCTCGGCGAGTTTGGCGGCGGCCGCACCCAACGCGGCTTCCACCTCGTCGAGCCGCTCGGGATGAATCAGCATCGACAGTTGACCGTCGAAGCACGTCGCCCACGCCGCCAACCGGGCCGAATCCGCTGCCGCAGCTTGCAATTGAGAGACCGCACCGGCCGCGGAGGACACGTCGCCGGCGGCCAGTAAGGCCTCGCATCGGGCGACCAAAAGTTCAACGGTCTGGTCGTCGCGGTCGGGAAGCTCATCGTCGATGTCCTCGAGCGCGTGCAGAGCGTGATCGTACAGATCGGCGGCACCCTCGTAGGCGAGTCGTGCCATCGCCTGGTCGGCGGCACGCCGACAGTAGAAGGCCGCCTTGGCTGCGTTTCCCGCCCAAGCGCATTCGAAATAGTGATGCGCCAGTTCGGCCAGCAGCTCGTCGTCGGCGCCGGGCAGCGTCTCGAGTGTCGTCGCGATGCGCTGGTGCAGTCGCATGCGCCGCACGGACGCCAGCTCGGCCAGCAGTGACTGCCGGACGATCGCGTGATTGAACCGGTAGTACCCCCCGGGCTCTTCGATGACGATGCCTGCCTGGCGTGCTTCGTCGAAGGCGTCGACGAGGTCGCTTCCGACCACCTGCTCGACCAGCTCCAGGGCAAACCGGCTGCCGACGACCGCGGCGGCGGCAAGGGCCTTGTTGGTGTCGGCAGGAAGCCGAGACAGCCTGCGGCTCACAGCTTCCCGCACGCCCTGGGGCAGGGTGCTCTGGTCCCACGCCCCGCCGCTCTCATCGACATGGCGCAAGGCCTCGATGAGGAAGAAGGGGTTGCCGCCTGTTACAGAGGCCAATGCGTGGGCGAGTTCCTCGTCGTCGTAGCCCGCCTCCGCGACGTAGGCCGTCACGTCGTCCTCATCGAGTCCGCTGAGCGTGAGCCGATCGGCTGTCCCGTCGCGGTGCAGGTCGGCGAGCGTCGCGGCGAGGGGGTGGGAGCGGTCGAGGTCGGTGCTGCGGTAGGTGCCGACGATCTGTACGCGGGCGTGGTCGCCGAATCGCAGCAGATGCCGCAACAGGAGCAGTGTCGGTTTGGCTGCCCAGTGCAGGTCGTCGACGATCATCACGATCGGCGCGCTCTTCGAGGCGATTTCCAGCAGTGCGACGACGGCATCGAACAACGCGTAGCGCTCGGTGTCGGGGTCGGCGTGTGCGGGGGGCGTGAGATCGGGCACGACGTCGGCCAATCCGGGCACCAGCGACAGCAATGCTTCGACGCCGCGCAGCCCGCGCAATCGGTCAGCACCCACGCACGGCGCGAGCGAACGCAGCGCCTCGGCGAACGGCTGATAGGGAGCACCGAGATCTTCGTCGCAGCGGCCGTACAGCACGACCGCCCCTTGTTGGTAAGCCTGTTGCGACCATTCACCGGCAAGGCGCGTCTTGCCGACGCCGGGTTCGCCTGCGATCAATACGGTGCGCACACCACCGGCGATCGCGGCCTGCCACGCCGAAAGCAGCCCTTCGAGTTCGCGGCCGCGCCCGACGAACGGCCCCGGGCCGACGAGTACGGCGGGAAAGCTGGGCCGCTCCATCGGCGCCTCAGGTGCCTGCGATTTCGGTTGGTCCGCAACGGTTTCCAATCGCAACTCGAAGACATGCTCGGGGCGCGCGAGGTTTTTGAGTTGACGCATCCCGAGGTCGGTGAGCACGACGTCGTCGGCCAGCGAGTCGAGGACGAGCTCGGCGGTCGCACCGGAGCACAGGATTTGGCCCCCCTCGGCCAGCGACCTCAGGCGCGCAACCCGGTTGACCGCCCGGCCGAAGTAGTCGCCGTCGCGCAGCTCGACCTCGCCGGTATGCAGCGCCATGCGGACACGGATGGGGTCCCGCGACCCCCACGGCTCGTGAGTAATCGCGTCCTGCAGCTCAATTGCCGCTGCGGCGCCCGCAGAAGGCCGGTCGAAGACCGAAAACGTCGCGTCCCCTTCTCCGCGCGTCTTGATCAGTCGACCGCCCCGTGACGTGACGACCTGTTCGACCAGCTCATCGTGGCGGGCGAGCGCCGCCGCCATGGCATCGGCATCCGCCTCCCACGCGGCCGTCGATCCCTCGATATCGGTGAGCAGGAATGTGACGGCCCGGGTCACCGACGGAGCGCTTTGTGCGACAACGATATCCAGCGAGGCGTCCTGCGTGACGATCGCAGCCTCGAGCCGGCGAAGTTCCGGCCCAGGATCGACTCCCAGGTCGTCGGCAAGCAGCGCCCGAGCCCGCTGATAAGCGCCCAGGGCCTCACCCTGCCGGCCCGCGCGGTAGAGGGCGAGCATCAGCTGGCCCCATCGCCTCTCCCGTAGCGGGGCATCAGCCACCGCGCTTTCGAGATCACCGATGACTTCCGCGGCGCGACCGGTAGCCAGCAGTGCGTCGGCTCGGTCCTCGACCAGTGCGGCGTGGCTTTCGACCCATCGTGTTTTTTCGGACGTTCCGTGTCGGCTATCGGGCAGTTCGGGGATTCCGCGCCAGAGGGCAAGGGCCTCCTCGAAGCGGGCCAGCGCTTGGCTGGTGTCGCCCGCGGCGGCGGCATCGCGTCCCAGCCGGGCCGCCGATTTGTAGCGCGCGGCATCGACCTCGCTCTCGGCGAGAGTCCAACCCGCGCCCTGCGTCACCACAAATCCGTCACCGAGGGTGCGACGCAGCGAAGAGATGTGGGTCTGCAGGGCCTTGGCGGCGGTGCGCGGCGGATCCTGGCCCCAGAGCAGTTCGACGAGGGTGTCGGCCGGTACGACGGAACCGCTGCGCAGCCCGAGCATCGTGAGGATGGCGCGCGGTTTCGTGCCCGGTATGACGACGGACGCGTCGCCTTGCCGGACCTGAAGAGGTCCCAAAACCCCCAGTTCCACCGATGAAAGATTACTCACGTCAGCTATCTTCGGCGGCACAATTCAATACCTGGTCAAGATCGGGTAAAGCCCCGCTGCCTGCAGTTCAATCAGCGTCTGGAACAGCCCGTGATCTCGGTGAATGGCGGCCAGCTACTGAGCCGGGACCCCCTGATCCGGCGGTTAAGCGTCAGCGGGGTGGCAGAACCGCCCAGATACCGAACATTCGTGTTCACCCCACCGTTTACCGTTGGTACCTATGGACAGCGACCAGAGCGAGTCCGCCTTCACTTGGCAGGGCCCGCGCGAGCTGGTGAGCCGAATGCATGATCAGCTCGACGAGCTGGTGGCGGCGCGTGACCAGATGGAACAGCTGGTGCGCGTCATCGTCGAGATCGGCTCCGATCTGGACCTGGACGTGACGCTGCACAGAGTCCTCCAAGCCGCGATGGAGTTGACCGGCGCCCGGTATGCCGCGCTGGGCATCCGCGCGTTCGACGGGGCCCTCGTTTCTTTCGTGCATGCGGGAATCGACGTTGACACTGCGCGCCGGCTCGGCGATCTTCCGGTCGGCGACGGCCTGCGCGTCGATGATCTGAGCACGCATCCCGATACCGCCGAGTTGGCCGGACACAATCCGCCGATGCATGCGCTGCTCGGGATTCCGATTACCGTGCGGGCCGCGAACTTCGGCAGCCTGTACCTCGCCGACGACCGACCAGGGCGGGTTTTCTCCGACACGCAGGAAGGCGCCGTACGCGCCATGGCTACGGCGGCCGCCGCCGCCATCGACAATGCCCGGCTCTTCGAGCGGGAACGTGAAGCGGCGAAATGGACGCGGGCCAGCCGCGAGATCACCACAGCGTTGCTGTCCGGCGACCCGCAGACAGGGCCGTTGCAGCTGATCGTGAACCGGGCGCTGGAGCTGGCCGGTGCCGAGCAGGCCATCCTGCTGGTTCCGCGGGAGGCCGACCTGCCCGTCGAACAGGTCGACACCCTGGTCGTAGCCGCGACCGCGGGCCGGTACTCCTCGGAGGTGATCGGTCGACAAGTTCCGATGGACGGCTCGACCACCGGCGGCGTGGCCCGCCGCGGTCTGCCGCTGATCACCGATTCCTTTCAATACCCGATCGAGGGTTTCACCGATGTCGGTGAACGCTCCGCGATCGTCATGCCGCTGATTGCGGACGACGCGGTGCTTGGCGTCATCGCCGTCGCGCGAGACCCGCACCAGCCCGCGTTCGGTAACGACTACCTCGAATTGGTAAGTGACTTCGCCCGGCACGCGGCGATCGCCTTGGCGTTGGCGGCGGGGCGCGAACACGCACTCAACCAGGAACTGGCCCAGGCCGACACCGTCGATGACGCGGTGCGAGCCGCCGCTGAGGAACTGCGCCGGCTCTGGCGGGCGCGCCGTGTGCTGGCCGTCACCTTCCCGGCCCAAAGTTCCTCGACCGAACCCGCCTTCGGTGCGCCGCGGATCGTGTCGGTTGGCGAGCCCGCGCAGTGGGCCGAGCTGCCACCGCGCATTCAGGAGGGGCTCAAAGCGTTGCGCGACGGCGACCTGCTGACCCCCAATGCGGCGCAGCCCGGAACGGCGGGCATTGGGCTGCAACACCCCGAAGGAGTCCTCGTGGTCTGGATGGACTTGACCGCGCAGCGTCCATTCACCCTCGAGGACCAGACCTTGCTCACCGTCCTGGCCGGGCGACTCGGCCAGGGCTTGCAGCGAGTGCATCAGGTAGATCAGCAGCGCGAGACCGCGTTGGCGCTGCAGCACGCGATCCTGGGTCCCGCCGACCTGCCCAGCGGTTTCGCGGTGCGCTATCAGGCCGCGACGCGTCCCCTCCAGGTTGGTGGTGACTGGTACGACATCGTCGACCTGGACGACGGGCGCATCGCGTTGGTCGTCGGCGACTGCGTCGGCCATGGCCTGGCTGCCGCCGCCGTGATGGGCCAGGTGCGCAGTGCCTGCCGCGCCTTACTATTCGAAAACCCAAGTCCTGGCGCAGCTCTCGCGGGGATGGACCGCTTTGCCGCGCGCCTGCCCGGCGCGCAGTGCACCACCGCTGTGTGCGCGGTGCTTACCCCCGAGACCGGTGAATTGGTCTATTCGAGCGCCGGTCATCCGCCGCCCATCCTGGTACACGGAGACGGCAGCACCCAAACCCTCGACGATGGGCACACCATCGCATTGGGGATACGGGCAAACTGGATTCGGCCGGAAGCCCGCGTGACCATCCCGGCGCGTTCGACCCTGTTGCTCTATACCGACGGACTGGTCGAACGTCGCCGCATTCCGCTCGACCACGGCATCTCCCGCGTCGCGGCCGTCGCGCAGGATTCGCGCGCTTTGAAACTGGAGGATCTGGCGAACCAGGTCATGTCCCGGGTCGCACCGCGCGGCGGATATCAGGACGACGTTGTGCTGCTGCTCTACCGCCACCCGGCCCCGTTGGAGCTGAACTTTCCCGCCGACGTCAACCAGCTCGCGCCTACCCGTACTGCCTTGCGCAACTGGCTGACCCGAGCCCGGTTGGACCCCGATCAAGCCCTGAACGTGCTAGTCGCCGCCGGGGAAGCCGTCGCCAACGCCATCGAACACGGTCATCGTCATAGACCGCAGGGCACAATTCGGCTGGGAGCGGTGGCGCTCGGCGACGAGGTCCAGTTGACCATCACCGACACTGGCTCGTGGAAGCCCCCGGAGCCGGCCTCGTACCCTCACCGAGGTCGGGGCATCCCGCTGATGCGAAGCCTCATGCGCGACGTCGACATTCGGCCCGATACCGGCGGCACCACCGTCCACCTATCCACGAGGATCACCTGATGACCAGCCCGCTCACGCTCGACACCGCACGCGGCAGCGACGGGAATTTCGTACTGGTCGCCGCTGGGGAGATCGACATGAGCAATATCGATGCGTTCAGCCGCGCGCTGGCCAATGCCGCAGCCGAGGCGTCCGGCGATGACGAAGCATTACTCGTCGACCTGAGCGCGGTGGAGTACCTGGACAGCGCCGCCATCAACGCCTTGGCCGCTCACGCCGAGAGCATTAAGCTCGTCGTGCACCCCATCCTGATGCCCGTCCTCAGGGTCAGCGGTCTCGCCGAATTGACCATCATCGAGCCCGCGCCGCCGGCAGCGGGTCGGTGACATATCTGCGATACTCAGACACGCCCGCTTGTGCTGGGTTGCCTTGCAGTGCAATATAAACGAGCTTGTGTTGGCCGACACCCCTGCCGCGTGCCACGATGGCGTCATGGCTGACGACGCGCTGAGCTCGGAACGGGAATTCAACGAACAAAACATTGAAGAGTTTCGCCGCAATGGTGGCAAAGTGGGCGGGCAATTCGAGGGCTTCCCGCTGCTGCTGCTGACTTCGACCGGTGCGCGAAGCGGCGCCCAGCGGGTCAACCCGGTCGCGTACTTCGATATCGACGACAAGATTTATGTCGTCGGCTCCGCCGCGGGTCGGGACAACAACCCCGCCTGGGTGCACAACATTCGCGCCAACCCTCGCGTGTCTGTCGAGATCGGCTCAGAGCCCGCGAAACCCGCGACCGCCCGCGAATTGCCGCGTGACGAAAGGGATTCAGTCTACCCGGTGGTGGTCGAGCGTGCTCCCGGGTTCGGCGAATACCAGCAACGCACCGACCGGCTCATCCCGGTCTTCGAATTGGTGGCCGACTGAAGACACAGGCCGCCGACGGTGAATGCGCCCCCGGTTGGGGCTGGAGCGTCGATCTGAGCGAATGGGTATTCTTGGCCCCGGCCGCGAACGGACCGGGCGGACCCGGGGGGCCACGGGGGCCGCATTAAATGATCCCGCTAGCTGCGGCAGCGTGACGCTCGGACTCGCGAACTAGTTGCGCTGCGAGCCGCGGGAACTTTGTGTGCCTGCCGGTCGTTATACCAGCTAAGTAACCTGTGACTCCGAGGGGGACAAACCGCATGCCACGCACAGACGACGACACCTGGGATTTGGCCACCAGTGTGGGCGCGACCGCGACGATGGTCGCCGCCGCGCGAGCGATCGCGACCAACGCCGACAACCCGCTGATCGAAGACCGCTTTGCTGAGCCGCTGGTGCGTGCCGTAGGAGTGGACTTTTTCACGCGCTGGGTCTCAGGTGACCTAGTGGCCGCCGACGTCGACGACCACGAGTCGGGCTGGAAGCTCGGACACATGCCCGCCGCAATGGCTGCTCGGACCCGATTCTTCGACTCGTTCTTTCACGCCGCGACGCAGGCCGGAATCCGGCAGGCCGTGATTTTGGCATCGGGCCTGGACGCGCGCGCCTACCGGTTGGCTTGGCCGGCTGATATGACCGTCTTCGAAATCGACCAGCCGCAGGTGATCGAATTCAAGGCCGCCACGCTGGCCAAGCTGGGCGCCGCCCCGCGGGCCGAGTTGCGCACGGTGGCCGTCGATCTGCGCAACGACTGGCCAAAGGCTCTGGCGGAAGCCGGCTTTGACAAGAGCCAGCCCACGGCCTGGATCGCGGAGGGGCTCTTTGGGTATCTGCCGCCGGAAGCGCAGGATCGCCTGCTGGACAACATCACCGCACTCAGCGCTGACGGCAGTCGCCTGGCGTGCGAAGCTATTCCGGACATGTCAGAGGTAGACACCGAGAAAGCCCACGAGATGATGAGCAGTGCCACCGCCAAATGGCGTGAGCATGGCTTCGACCTGGAATTCGGCGAGCTCGGCTACCAGGGCGAGCGTAATGACGTCTCCGCCTATCTCGACAACCTGGGATGGCGGTCGGGCGGAGTGCGGATGGGTGAGTTGTTGGCCGACTCCGGTCTCGACGCGATTCCGCAGACCAACGACTCCGTGTCGATGGCCGACACGATCTACTACAGCTCGGTGCTGAGCAAATGACGGCACCGCAGCGACGAGGGCTCAACGAGGCCGTCACGCGGATGTGGAGTTTTCTCGCGCCGGCTTACGATCTGCCCTTCTTGCAACGGTGGGTCTACCGACCTCCGCATAACGAGGTGATAGCCCAGCTGCGCAACCACGGCGCACGCAAGATCGCTGATATAGCCTGCGGCACAGGTATTTTGAGTGATCGAATTCAGCGTGAACTGCAGCCCGACGAGATCTACGGCGTCGACATGTCCGACGGCATGCTGGGCCAGGCTCGTGCAAGGTCGGATCGGGTGCAGTGGATGCGCGGCCCGGCCGAGCGGCTTCCTTTTGACGACGGCGCCCTGGATGCGGTCGTGACGACCTCCGCCTTTCACTTCTTCGATCAGCCCGCGGCGCTGCGTGAATTCTATCGTGTGCTGGCTCCGGGTGGCCTGGTGGCGGTCTCGGCGCTGAGCACGCGGCAACCGCGGCTGCAGTCATCTGCGAACTCTCGGTGGAAGCCGCAACACAACACGTCCGCGCCCGAGATGCGGACGTTGTTCGAAGATGCCGGGTTCGTCATCACGGATCAACACCGGATCCCGCGACCGGTGTGGACGGCGCTCGTATCCGACCTGTTGACCGTCGGCACGAAAAGTTAGAGAAAGCGCCGGGCAGGAAAGCCGTTCGGCGCCAGCGCATACAAGCGACGACGCCCGCTTCGCCAATCGGCGAAGCGGGCGTCTTGTCAGCTATCGATCACAGCGGGATCCACACTCCGAAGAGCCAGAAGCCCCACTGGTTGAAACCGGGATCCCAGATGGGCGTTTCCTGGTAGCCCCAGTAGTTGATCGGGCCGTAACCCCACTGCCCACCGGGCGGGGGGAGCGGTCGATCCCATGCCGGCCGCGGCGGCGCACCCGCGCCCCACGGGCCAGGCCCATCGCCCCACGGTGCCCCGCGGAAGTAACCACGCTGGGCGTCGCCGTGCCACGGGCCGCCAGGGTGAGGATCCGGTCCGCCGAATCCATTCGGGGCGCCGGGGTGATCGCCGGGACCGCCGGGGTGATCAGCGGGGCCGCCGGGGTGATCAGCGGGGCCACCGGGGTGATCAGCGGGACCAGCGGGACCGTTCGGTCCGCCGGGGTGCTGCGCTGGACCAGCGGGATTGCCGGGTCCTCCACCCCCTGGGCCGCCGTGCGGGCCACCGGGGCCCACAGGCCCGCCCGGATTGCCCGGATCATTGGGACCGGCAGGCGCCGGCCCGCCATGATTACCGCCGGGACCGCCCGCAGGCGGGGCGCCATGACCACCAGGAGGCTCCGGCGCTCCGGGAGCAGCGTTGGCAAACCCGGCGCCCATTCCCAGGGCCGCAGCGCTGAGCGCTCCGGCGATGGTCACCCCTCCGACAAGTTGCTTCAACTTCATGATGCTTCACCTATCCACCAGGGATTAATCGCAAGGAAGTTCCTTGGAACACCCCCCGTTACCACCCCGACGTTAAATAGCTTCCCTATGGATCAGCTGTGACTCGCCCGTGCGCAACTTTTGGCCCGGCCTCCATCACCCATTCGTCGCGGCAGCCCATCCGGGCCCAGTCGTCCGCCACGGGACTGCCGTACCTTTCGGCATCAGGCGTTTGACCGCGGACAGAGGCCGTCGTCAACCGGCGCGCGAAGGGGTTTGGGAAGGCTACGTTGGCTAGTCCGCCGGAGTTTTCCTCTATAGGGTTGCGGCCGTGTCGAATGCGTCACATCCGCACGAACCGCACGTCGGTTCGGTGTCATCGAAGCTGAATTGGCTGCGCGCGGGCGTCCTGGGCGCTAATGACGGGATCGTCTCCACCGCGGGCATCGTCGTGGGGGTCGCGGCGGCCACCGCCGAACGCGCCCCGATACTGACCGCCGGTAGCGCCGGACTGGTCGCGGGCGCGGTGTCGATGGCGCTGGGCGAATATGTCTCGGTCAGCACCCAGCGTGATACGGAGAAGGCGCTGTTGAGGCAGGAACGTCGCGAATTGCGCGACGATCCCGTCGCCGAATTGGACGAGCTCGCGACGCTATATGAGGCAAAAGGCCTCACGCCGGCGACCGCCCGCACCGTGGCCGAGGAACTCACCGACCACAATCCGCTGCTGGCCCACGCCGAGGTCGAACTGGGCATCAACCCCGAGGAGCTGACAAATCCCTGGCAGGCGGCATCGTCCTCGGCGCTCTCGTTCGCGATTGGTGCCCTGCTGCCGTTGATCGCAATCCTGGTCCCGCCCACGACGTGGCGAGTCCCCGTCACCGTCGCCGCGGTCCTCATAGCGCTGGTGATCACCGGTGCGGTCTCGGCCCGGTTGGGCGGAGCGCCAAAGGGTAGAGCGATGCTGCGCAACGCCATTGGCGGCAGTCTCGCGTTGGCGATCACCTACGCAATCGGTCATCTGGTGGGCTCCGCGATCAGCTGACCGTGGGGAGGACGGTGCATATTCGGAGACTGGAAGCGCAACTGTAACATCGACGGTTGCGGTCCTCAGCCGAGCCCGCCAATCCCAGACGCGGAGAGTCAAGCAGTGGCCGAGCTCGATATCGTGCCGGATGAAGCCCAATGGGCGGAACCGACGCCCTACTTTGTGCGCGACGACAAGTACTTTGTGCCAACCAAATTCGCGCGCGGAGCCCGAGTTTTGGCGCGGTTTCGATCACGGTGGGCTCGCTCGAGGATTAGCGGGGGACACCGGCTTTGAGGCCGTGACCCTCGACCTGGCAACACCCCCGGCCGCCGGTGAGCTGCGGCTGCCCGGCGCCGCGCTCGAGGCCCTGCCGGCGCCGCCAAGTGCCGCCCTTGAGGCACGCTGGATCTACTACTCCTCGGGAACCACCGCAGCACCCAAGGGGATCCGTCATACCGACACATCTGTCATCGCCGGCTCGGCCGGAGTGGTCGACATGGTGGGCGCCAACAGCAGCGACGTGGATCCGATCGCCTTCCCGATCGCCCACATCGGCGGCGCCGCGATGCTGGCCACCGCGCTGCTGACCGGCATGCGGCTGGCCCTGTTCGAGACGTTCGACCCGGCCACCACACCGTGGGCCATCGCCGCGCACAATCCGACGTTCCTGGGCACCGCGACCCCGTTCTTCGTCGCATTCCTCGAAGCCCAACGGGCTCAAGGCGATCGCCCGCTGTTTCCGTCGGTGCGGGGCTGCCTGGCCGGCGGCGCGCCCATCACCGCCGAACTGGGACGCCAGGTCCGCGAAACCTTCGGCCTGGCCGGCATCGCGAATGCGTGGGGAATGACGGAGTTTCCGTGCGCAACCTCACCCTCGCTGACCGCGGCGCCCGAGGTGCTCGACCATACGGTCGGCCCGCCGGTGCCTGGGGTCGAGGTGCACGTGGTCGACGGCCGAGGCGTCGAGGTGGCCGCCGGACAGGAGGGGGAGCTGCGGCTGAAGGGACCCCAGTGTTTCCTCGGCTACGCCGACCCGACGCTCGACGCCGGTGCCTTCGACAGCGACGGGTGGCTGCGCACAGGCGATCTCGGCCTGATCGATGCCAGCGGCAACGTCCGCGTCACGGGCCGTACCAAGGATGCGATCATCCGCAACGCGGAGAACATCTCGGCCCTGGAAATCGAGAATGCCCTGGCCACCCATCCCGGCGTCGCCGATGTCGCCGTCATCGGCATTCCTGACCCGCGCACCGGCGAACGCGTCTGTGCCGTCGTGGTTCCCGCGACGGCCGGCGGCGTGTCGTTGGAATCCCTTGTGCGACATTGCCAATCACGGGGGCTAAGCCGATACAAACACCCCGAGCATCTGGTGGTCGTCGACACGTTACCGCGCAATCAATTCGGCAAGGTGATCAAGAAGGAACTGCGCGAGGCGTTCGGGTGAAGCGTGCTAGCACGTCTCATGTTGCGGTGACGACACTGCACACAGCCCCGCCGGCCTACAGACCCTTGGGCGCATCGCGGACGGCCTGCACCGCGGCGGCGTCGCCGTCGAATTCGACCATGGCCTGTCGCCCCACCGAGAACAGCAGCAGCTCGTCGGGCGCCCCAGTCACCGTCACCGCCGGCCCCTGACCCGCGGTGAGCACCGTCTTGCCCTCGGTGGTACGCAACGCCACCCGCCCGGGCGTCTTGGCGAGTGTGAGCCGGGCCATCAACGGCAGGGTGCGCCGCAACATCTTGCTCAGCGCGGGCTCCAGAGAGCGCGGCTGCCAGCCCGGCTGCGCGCGTCGCACGTCCTCGTGGTGGATGAACATCTCGGCCACATTGGCCACCGGGTCGAGCAGTTTGAGCGGCGAGTAGACCGGCGGGCCCGCGGCGAGCTTGCCAACCAGCTCGTCCCAGTCGTTCTGCTCGGCCACCTGGTTCTGCACCTTCTCCGTGTGGGAGGCGAAGAAGGGGATCAGGATGCCCGGTGCCGCGTCCGGCCGGTACTCGCGGATCACCAGGTGGGCGGCCAAGTCCCGCGTCTTCCATCCCTCGCACAGGGTCGGCGCATCGGGCCCGACGCCGCGCATTGTTTCCACAAGGGCGGCACGTTCGCGTTGAGCAACAGACATCCGTTCAGCCTAGAGCCGGTCGCCCCCGGACAGCACGGGTCCACCGCGCACCACTCGTCGGCAGCTCGGTTAAATTTGGGACGTCATGTTGTCGAAGGGAATCTCATGAGCGCGCACGTTGAGCAGTTGGAGTTTCAGGCAGAGGCTCGGCAGCTGCTGGACCTGATGGTCCACTCCGTCTACTCCAACAAGGACTCGTTCCTGCGAGAGTTGATCTCCAACGCTTCCGATGCTTTGGACAAGCTGCGGCTTGAAGCGTTCCGGAACAAGGACCTGGACGTCGACACCTCCGACCTGCACATCGAGATCGACGTCGACAAGAATGCGCGCACCCTGACCATCCGCGACAACGGCATCGGGATGACCCGCGCCGAAGTGGTCGACCTGATCGGCACGCTGGCCAAGTCCGGCACCGCCGAGCTGCGCAAACAATTGCGCGAGGCCAAGAACGCCGCGGCCTCCGAGGAACTCATCGGTCAATTCGGGATCGGTTTCTATTCGAGCTTCATGGTCGCCGACAAGGTCG